>QZLB01000290.1 GCA_004796425.1 Desulfobulbaceae bacterium
CCTGGTACCTGACATTGGGGAGAAGATCGATTACCGAACGGATTTCGTCAGCCGGAACCTCGCGATCATCCCGGTCATGAATCACCAGAACCTCTGAGCCTATCGATGCAAATGCCTTTTCTAGCTCAAACTCTGCGACGGTGATAGGAAATTCACTCTCCAGCATCTTCTCCATATTAGTTGCTGCACCCTTGGGAAATGCATGGTTCTGACAATAGTGATTAATCATGCTTCTTACCCCGGACGGAGAACTGATCAGTACCAGTTTATCTGCGTTAATGCGATACCCGGCGACCTGGGCCTGGCCTGCCACGGTAAATGCTGCTGCAGCAGCTCCGAAAGAATGTCCGATTATGCCATGGATACCCCCAAGGATTGCCGTGAGATGATAAATTGCCCGACAAAATTCAGGCAGACTGGAGCGATTAATCTCAGAGTGTTTTCGAGAACGTCCATGGGCCGGCCCATCAAACGCAATAGCCTCATAACCCGCTTTGGCCAGATTTCTGGCAATGAACCCCATATGACTTCCGCGAGATCCCCAGCCATGAACCAGGAGAATTTTGGGCCCACTTCCCCACCGATATACTTTCAATTCATGCCCTTCAAAGGGGATACTCTGCTCTATTGCACTGCTGAGCATCTTGAGATCATTCGCACTGTCTTCCTCAGCCTCTGGTTTGCAGAAATGGAGCATCTGCAACCCCTCGGGGAAGGTATTCGTTACATTACTCAGATCATTAACCGCCATAGGTACTCCTTCATCTTTTAAGCTCCCGACGCAAAAATGTCGCATCAACTTCTCACATACTGATATGCATGATATCGGATTGCTCAATTGCGGACATCACCCATTCGGGTGATAAAAGATGAATTAAGAGAAAAGATCAGTTTTCGAGTAAATTTAACCTGACAGCCAGGACGGCAGCCTGGGTGCGATCTGACACCCCGAGCTTGATGAAGATATTGCTGATGTGGCGTTTTACGGTATTGCTGCTGATGGACAGGAGTTCTGATATCTGTGGATTTGTATACCCATCGACAATCAATCCCAAGACCTGCGTTTCTCGTTTTGAAAGCTCTTCACGCACGTAGTCTGAATCGTCTCCGACGTGATCTTCACCGTTTTCCAAAGCGCTGTTCTGCAGTTGCCGGGTGTACGACTCATGTGGCTTCAAGGTCTGATTGCGCTGGGTTGTGTCAAAAATAATGACGACCATCGCGGCAATCGACTTATCTTTGGCTCGAACCGGGTAGGCGTGTATTTCTCCCCACCTGCGTTTGCCTCCAGGGAAATCATGAAATCGTTCCAAAATCACCGTCCTGCCCTGCTGTTTCACCTCTTCAAGAAAGCAATCATGGCAGACTTTATCACACCCGTGAAACGCCTGATAACAAAATGCACCCACCACCTCCTCGGCCTTGCAGCGATGAATCCGGGCCAGCGAACGATTAATCCAAAGGATCCTGAAATCCTTATCAAAAATCCCCAAAGGTGTTCTGATACTCTCCAGAATCATCCCTCCCAACCCGGTCAAGAGGTCATTGATATCAGCAGGCAGGGCTTTATCTTGCTTCTTCATACGATTCGCAGATCAGATCTTTACTTGATGCAGTGACGTCACTTTTACAACGCCACCCAGGGGCAACAACGCTACGCAGAGCTTCAATTACTATTTCGTAATCGCAATCTCATGCTGTCTTCATTTTTTGCAACAATGTAAAAAACCAAGCAACTGTGCACCCAACGAGCTGACAGATTGTTTATATCACAATTTCAGCATGTTGCAACCAGTGTTATGGTTTTTTTAATTTCTGGTCAAGAGGTGGTTCATTTTTCATTGTCATCATCGCGTTGGTATGTTACCGATTCCATCATACAGGACAGAATGCTCCTTTTTACTACCATTCTCGTTTGGTCGGAGTGGTAAAATACTTGTGAGTCCCTGTTCTGCTGACCGTAAGGGACGGTGGCCTTCAGTGCCAGTTCTATCAGGGTCCGTTCCCGGTGTCATGACTATTATTGTGCCAGCACAGGCGCATATTATCAGAATCATCAGAAAAGGAGGCTGCAACATGAAGAAGTTCATTTACCTTGCAATGGTGTCCTGTATCGTCGCACTTTGTTTTTCAACAAATGCGTGGAGTCTGGGCAGAAAAACAGTCATCAAGGTCGGTATCAA
>QZLB01000215.1 GCA_004796425.1 Desulfobulbaceae bacterium
AAAAACTCCCTGGTGGGTCGTGTTGGGCTCGAACCAACGACTCTCTGCTTAAAAGGCAGATACTCTACCGACTGAGTTAACGACCCAGTGAAGGCAAGTTTTATACAAATATCATCGATTACTGTCAAGTAAAATTTTATGATAAAATCGTATCATTGTGAAATAGAAGAGTCAAGGGTGGTGAAACTCTCCGAAGATAGTGGACTGAGCAATTGTTTAACGTGAAACAAGGGTTTAAATAAATGGTTGAGGGTGCTATAACAATGCCTTTTCAGGTAATAAAAGCACATATGTGTAAGAACGATATTAAGGATTGAAAATGGGTTTATTGAGTGGTACCGCAAGTATAGTTCGTTTTGGGGTTGAGGGGGAGCTACCCAGCGACCCCTTGGCCTTTATAGATCAACGGGTAGCGGCGTATTCATTTGGGGATATCGACGAAAATTTAGATGAATATTCGATTGGCTGGGTTTCTGTCGCTAACATGTTTGATAATGAATTTCGCTACGCTTCTTATCTCAATGGAGATTTTATTGCGCTATCCATGAGAATAGATGAAAGAAAAGTTTCTCCCGCAATCTTAAAGAAGTTTGTACAGAAAGAAGAGGAACGAATCAAAAGGGAGAAACAGATTCCATCGATTGGCAGGGCCATGCGTGCGGACATCAAGGAGCGGGTACGGGCTGAGTTGACCAGAAAATCGATCCCGGTCCCATCGATATTTGACGTGAGTTGGAATTTGTCGGAACAATCAGTCATGTTTTTTTCTACAAACAAAAAAATACATGCGGTTCTGGAGGACTTTTTTAAAGATTGTTTTGGCCTTTTGCTGGTTCAACAAATTCCATTTGTGACGGCTCAGAGCTTCCTCGATGATGAGTCCAATGAAAGATTATCATCAATTTCACCAAGTCTATTTGTATAAGGGAGGGGTTGATGGATCTTGTTGATTTAATGGTTGAAAAGCGGTTCCTTGGTCAAGAGTTTCTTACCTGGCTCTGGTTTAAAAGTGAGCAGCGTGGTGGAACAATCAACATCCCTGGTACCGGGGATGTAATTGTAGTTTTGGAGAAGCACATGCTTCTCGAGTTTGGTGAGGGTGAGTATAATGAGCGATTGGTATGTACCGGCCTTCAGTCAGAATTGCGAGAGGCCCGCACAGGTCTGCTCATGGGCAAAAAACTGGAACAGGCGCGGGTGCAGCTGGTCAAGGACTCCTATGAGTGGAATGTCACGATCGCTGCCGGTCTGTTTGAGATGCGAAATATTCGTCTACCGAAAACAGCCGCGACTGAGCAAAGCGGAGAAAATAAGGACCAGGAAATGGAAGGCCTTATACTTGAGCGTCTGTTTTTGTTTGAAGAGTTGTATCGACTTATACACGACCTGTTCAGGATGTTTTTGGAGGTTCGACTTGGTGAGACATGGGATCAGGAGCTTCGTTCATTGAGAGAGTGGATTAGAAAAGCAGGCGAGCAGGTTGTAGATCAAAATATATAGCAAACGATTACTATGGAATTTGAAACCGTAATAGGACTTGAGGTCCATGCGCAGTTAAAGACAGACTCAAAAATTTTCTGCGGGTGTTCAACCGAATTTGGTGCTCCTCCCAACACACATACCTGTCCGGTTTGCCTCGGTCTGCCGGGATCCCTGCCGGTTCTAAATAAACGGGTTGTTGAGTTTGCATTGAAGATGGGGGTTGCAACAGGTTCAGAAATTAATCGTGTTAATCAATTTGCCAGAAAAAACTATTTTTATCCTGATTTACCCAAAGGTTACCAGACTTCCCAGTTCGATAAACCGATCATTGAACACGGTTCGGTTGCGATCGATGTTGAGGGGGAGAAGAAAACCATTGGGATCACACGTATGCACATGGAAGAAGATGCGGGGAAATTAATTCATGATGAGCGAGAACCGCTTTCCTATGTGGATTTAAATCGAACAGGAACTCCGTTGCTAGAAATCGTGTCGGAACCCGATCTTCGCTCCCCCCAGGAAGCAAGCGCATATTTGAAGAAAATTCACGCGATTCTAAGGTATCTTGATATTTGTGATGGAAATATGCAGGAAGGTAGTTTTCGTTGTGACGCAAATATCTCTTTGCGCCCGGTTGGCGAAAAAACGCTCGGTACCCGCACGGAATTGAAGAACATGAATTCATTTCGAAATGTTCAGGCGGCATTGGAATATGAGGTGCGCAGACAGCGGGATCTTTTGTTGGAAGGAGAGGACGTTGTCCAGGAAACCTTGTTGTGGAATCCTGATACCGGAAAAACTGAGTCGATGCGTGGTAAAGAGGATGCCCATGATTACCGGTACTTCCCGTGCCCGGATCTGGTACCAGTTGAGATTAGTGATGAATGGCTGGAGCAAGTTCGGGCTGGACTTCCTGAATTACCAGATCAGCGAAGGGATCGATTTATTAATGAGTTTGGCCTGCCTGAATATGATGCAACAATTCTGACTGATTCACGGGAACTGGCAGATTATTTTGAGGCGGCACAGGTGGAATGTAACCAGCCAAAGAAAGTTTCAAACTGGATGATGACCGAGTTACTGAGGGAATTAAAAGGCGGAAGTATTGAGGAGTGTCGCGTTAAACCAGAGCAACTCGGAGGACTGCTGGCAATGGTTGAAGGTGGCACAATCAGTGGAAAAATCGCCAAAACGGTTTTTGAAACGATGTTGGAAACGGGACAAAGCCCAGAGTTGATTGTAAAGGAGAAAAATCTTCTCCAGGTATCTGATGAGTCCGAGCTCCTTGAGATCGTCCAGTCAATTATTGCAGATAACCCTGGTCAGGCAGAAGAATTCAAGAATGGGAAAACGAAGTTGCTGGGGTATTTTGTCGGTCAATTGATGCAGCGTACCAAAGGAAAAGCGAATCCCAAGTTGGCAAACAAGCTCTTTAACCAAGAGTTGAACAAATAGCGAACCCGTGATGAGTGGTGGATCAGAGGAATCACGGACTACTGGGCATCGCCAGCGCCTCCGTGATCGTTTTATTGAGAATGGTATCCAGGCGTTTAATGACACCGAAATACTCGAGATATTGTTATCATTTGGGACGCCTAGAAAAGACTGCAAATTAGAGGCTCGATCCCTGCTCAAATCATTTGGCAGTTTGGCTGCAGTGCTTGATGCGGAAAGTTCTCAACTGCAAAAGACAAAAGGGGTGGGACCTAAAAATGGCTTTGCCATTGAGTTCATTAAGTCCATTGCCAACCGCTATCTACAAAAACGGATTCAGGCAAAAAATTACCTCAGTTCATCCGCAGAGGTTGTTGATTACTTAAGCCACTCGATGAAAGGGTTACCAGTAGAGATTTTCAAGGTGATCTATCTCGATTCTTCTCACGCGATCATAGACTCAGAAACAGTCGCAGAGGGCACAGTCAATATCAACAACGTCTATACTCGGGAAATCATAAAACGGGCGCTTAAAAGA
Organism: Desulfobulbaceae bacterium; assembly: GCA_004796425.1. Classification (GTDB taxonomy): domain Bacteria; phylum Desulfobacterota; class Desulfobulbia; order Desulfobulbales; family Desulfocapsaceae; genus MADRE3. Next base: position 3,455 of record QZLB01000215.1, read on the forward strand.
AACGCGGTTGCGCTTATTGTGGCCCATAATCACCCTTCCGGTTCGCTTACCCCTTCAGCTCAGGATCAGCATCTGACACGTTCTCTTGCACTGGCCTGCATAATGATGCAAATGCGTCTTTTAGATCACATCATTATTGGTGACGGGCATTATAGTTTCGCTGACCAGGGTATACTGACAGAGATCAATACCTGGTGTAACTCAATCACCTCGGACCAGTTGTGATGAGCAGCTGGCTTGTTCCTGCCAGTCTCTATATTCATATCCCCTTTTGTCAGGCCAAGTGTCACTATTGCTCGTTTAACTCCTACCCGGCTCAGGAGTCACTTCATGCACCGTATCTTAAGGCGGTGAAAAAAGAGCTTGTACTACAGAAAAATAAATTGTCCCAATCAACTCAATTACGCACGATCTTTTTCGGTGGAGGAACACCAGCAGTCATTGGGGTAGATGGGGTGATTGAACTCCTATCCAGTGTTCTTGATTGCTTTCGAATCGCTGAAAATTGTGAAATTTCCATCGAGACTAATCCAGAGTTGTTGGAAATCAAAGATTATCAGAAGCTGGTTCAATCGGGAATAAATCGATTGTCAATCGGCATTCAATCCTTTATAGACACTGAATTGGCTTTACTGGGACGAATCCATAGTGCAAGCAAGGCAGAAAAGGCATATGAGATGGCCCGGATGGCAGGTTTTGACAATATAAACCTGGATCTGATGTACGGAATACCCGGACAAACACCAGGTTCGTGGGTGCGGAGTATCACAGTGGCCACAAAACTCAACCCGGAACATCTGTCACTTTATCAACTTTCTATCGAGGAAGGAACGGAATTTGAAAATCGCTGGAAAAATAAACTGATATCATTGCCTTCTGAGGAAGAAATCTCTTCGATGGACCGGTTGACAAAGGAGCTGTGTCCCCCTCCTTATGAACAGTATGAAATATCAAATTATGCTCGAGGAGAGAGGAGATGTAAACATAACATTACCTATTGGAAGAACCACGCCTATCTTGGCGTTGGTGCTGGAGCCGTATCATATATTGATGGGGTCAGAATGAAAAATATCGAAGTTCCCAGAGCCTATTGTGAACACCTGAAGGAACCATCACTGCCGGTGGCGAACTCTGAGCGGCTGGAGCGGTATGAATCTTTCAAGGAAACGGTCATTATGGGTTTAAGGCTTCGGGAAGGTGTTGAGTTGGGCTCCCTCAAAGCACGATACAACTTGACGATAACCGAGGTATACACCACTGTTTTGGATAAACTGTTGGCTGGTGATATGTTACGGGTTACCGATACCCACCTGCAGCTCACGGAACGAGGTTGGTCCGTGTCCAACCTCGTTATGGCTGATCTGGTCTGATCGAGTCGCTAATCGGTTTATTCTGGACAGAAGGCATACCACTGTACCGGTTAATCTGGGAGAAATTCAAAGTGGCATGAACGGTGAACAGAGGAAACACCAGAGCCATGAGAAACAGGTTCAGGATCGGAATCATGCTGATTAATGCCGGTATGACACCAATTTTAAATGCTTTGGTGTGATGCTGCTGCAGCCAGTTTATTTTCCTGCTCAGGCTCCATCTTTTTCGCGATGTTGTATAATCAAGAAACATTAGTGCGCAATAGAAACAATAGAGAAAAAAAACTGCAAGCTGCCCAATTAGTGGAATAAAGCTCACCATGAGTGCCAGAATGGTAATAAAAATACCCAACAGTCCAATCTTAATACCTTCGAAAAGATCAATCATGATCCCTTTCAGGGTAAGGGCAGCATCCGCCTCATATTCGTCACCGCAATAGCGTTTCTCAGCTGCCATGGATAAAAATACATACAGCGGTGCTGAAAGACTGAAGGCAGCAAGAAAAGCGAGAAAAAAAGCAACGATACGAGAGACGAAGAAAAACAGGTATTTTGAAGTGACCCAGCCAAGATATTTTACCCATCCATAAAATGACTCATGAACGGGTTTTGAGGAGAAAAAATCGCTTGTCAAATTGTCAAAAAGTTCGGTGGTGAGAAAAAAACCGCCCCAGGTTAAAAGGGCGGTGATCACAACAAGCATCAGGGACCATACTAGCAAGATGCCATTGCTGAACAAAAAGGATGCCGAGGTTGATAGTGGGATCCAGTCAGCGGTGTCACCACCTGGTTTATGCGTGCTTTTCATGATCGAGTCAGAATAATGTTGGCAAAAAAGGCCATATTTGTCAGGTTGATGATTATGGTGGTCTAATCATAGGTCTTTTCCGTCCAGTGTAAAGACTTTATCTGGTAAAATAATGAACAAAGGCAGAGGTTATCAAAAAACGAACGCAATATATCTGCACTGAATGCGGCTATCGAAGTCTTAAATGGCTTGGCAGATGTCCCGATTGTGATGAGTGGGAGTGTCTCATTGAGGAACAAGCTACATCACCAAAGAGGAACGAAGGCGATTATCGGGCACCGGTTCCATTAGTTGATTTACCGGAGGTCGATGAAGCTCGTTTTGCCACCAACATTGCAGAGCTTGATCGTGTATTAGGCGGTGGTGTGGTTCCCGGCTCGGTAATCTTGATCGGGGGAGATCCCGGAATTGGCAAATCTACGCTTATCCTCCATATGTTGGCAGCCTATGCGGATCACGGTCGAAAAGCTCTCTACATTTCTGGTGAAGAATCGGCCCATCAGATAAAGCTGCGTGGCAAACGACTTGGTGCCCTCAGGGACTCGGTGTTACTTGGTACGGAAAGTGGCGTGGAACGTATTGTGGCAATGACCCGCGACCAGCTGCCGTCTATCCTCGCCATTGACTCGATACAGACCATGAACTGTGATGATGTATCATCTGCTGCCGGCTCGGTTACCCAGGTACGGGAGTCGGCGAGTCGATTGCTGGAGGTTGCGAAAACCTTGGACATACCAGTGGTTTTGATTGGTCATGTCACGAAAGAAGGCACCTTAGCTGGACCTCGAGTACTGGAACATATGGTTGACACGGTTCTGTACTTTGAAGGAGATCGTTCTCATTCCTATCGAATTTTGAGGACGGTTAAAAACCGCTATGGTTCAACCAATGAGATTGGCGTGTTTGAGATGAAAAATGAGGGACTGGAGCCGGTTACCAATCCATCTCAGCTCTTTCTGGCAGAGCGACCGATTGATGCACCCGGCTCGGTCGTGTTGCCAAGCCTTGAAGGCACTCGACCGATCCTCGTTGAAGTTCAGGCACTGGTAAGCCCCACCAATTTGGGCACCGCGCGAAGGACCGCCATTGGCTCGGATTCACAACGGCTGTCCCTACTTTGTGCCGTGCTTGAGAAAAAAGCTGGTATGGATCTGTATGGTCATGATATCTTTTTAAATATTGCCGGTGGAATTAGAATAGATGAGCCGGCTTTGGATCTGGGGGTCATCTGCGCTCTTGCCTCCAGTTTGAGGGAAAAAGCCATACCGGCTGATATGGTTGTGTGTGGTGAAGTGGGCTTGGCTGGTGAGGTGAGGGCGGCGCGAAACATCGAAGCCCGGGTGATCGAAGCACAACGTCAGGGGTTTAAAGAGTTCGTGATGCCACGGTCAAACGTTGAACAATTGAATAAGGTAGAGGGGATAAATATTTCTGGCGTTTCAAATATCCAGGAAGTGCTGGATGCGGTGCTGTTGAACAATTCTTAATCGATGAGGAGAAAAAATGGACTTCAAGGTATTGATTGAGCAGAGCTGGACAAACACTTTAAAACATATTGGGCCAATTCTATTAATTACACTGGTTCAAATGGTGGTTATCATCTGTAGCTTCGGTATACTCGCCCCGGTAACGACGGCTGGCTATATCAATTCGTTTTTACGGACACTCAGGGAAGATCGACCTCCAGAGGTCGGCGATCTGTTTTCTGAAATGCGCCTGTTTCTGCCACTTTTTGGTTTCTTTCTGCTAGTGACGGTTGCCGTTTTTATTGGTCTGATCTTTCTGGTCCTGCCGGGAATCGTGGTTATCTGTTTCACCGCTTTTGCAACATTCTACATGCTGCCATTAATGGTGGATAAAAATCTCGGGCTCTTTGACGCGATAAAAGAATCCTGGGACAATGCAGTGAAACCACCTGTTTCAGAGCACCTGATTGTGGTTATTATTTATGTAGTAATCATGTCACTGAGTTCCTCGTTTCCCTTAGTCTTTTTGATTACCCAGCCGCTGGCCACCTTCATTCTGGTTGGTGCCTATCAGGAGCGAGTCGCTCCGCCACAAATTGCCGACCAGCCACCAGAGCAGCCCAGTGAAGTGAAGTCCAGTTCCCCACCACCTCCGCCACCACCTCAAGAGGAGAGCGGGGAAAATAATACGGAAGAGAAGGAAGAAAAATAATCTATTATCAGGAGTTTTCACCATGTCAGCAGAACATCACCACGATGATCACGAACAAGAACATCAGGCGTGCTATCAGGTTGGTTTACTTTTTATTGGTATTCTGGCAGCGGTAACGCTGTTGGCTTTGTTGAATTAGTTGTTGAGGTATAACTATCACCATGGCCAGGCATTGCAAAAGATAAAAGGTGATATAGTTTTGTTTCAATGAGAAAAAAACGTTAATTGAAACGATAAAGGAGCACATTTTCAATGGCAGAGAAACCAACTGTATTAACCCCCGATGGAATCGAAAGCCCTGGTGAAGCAGCGGAAGAGAAGAAAGAGACATCACTGGTCATAGCCCAGGATATCCTACCTGAGACATTGATGATTATTTCCCTTTTTGATCGTCCGATGTTTCCTAAAATGATGGGTCCGATCATTGTTGAGGATCCTCAGATCCAGCAGATAATCCTGCGGGCCCAGGAAAACTCCAGACCGATTTACCTCGGTCTCTTGCTGGTTCGCCCAACGGATGATGGAATTGCTCATGCCCCCCAGTCAGCAGAAGATTTTTTCGAGGTTGGTGTAGCGGCTAAAGTGGTGCAGGTTTCCCCCCCCAATCAGGGTGAAGCGTTACAACTGGTTGCCCAGGCTCAGGATCGATTCAGAGTTGAAGAATTGATTAAAGATAAGCCGGTTTTCAGAGCACGAGTCACATACCTCACTGATACTGATGCAGATTCAAGCGATGAACTCAAGGCATATTCTGTTGCCATCATTGATTGCATTAAGGAACTCGTGACACTAAACCCGCTCTTCAAGGAAGGGCTTGGTTTGCTGCTTGAGCGAATTAATGTCAGTGATCCGAGTGCGCTTGCTGATTTTGCTGCCTCTATGACGACTTCGTCCGGGAGTGAGTTGCAGTCGATACTTGAAACGGCAAATGTTCGTAAACGACTCGAAAGCGTGCTCATTTTGCTGAAGCAGGAAATAGAAATATCCAAATTGAAAGCTGATATTTCAAAACGTATCGAAGAGCGGCTCTCCAAACAGCAGCGTGAATTTTTCCTGAAACAGCAGTTAAAAGAGATCAAGAAAGAGCTGGGCATTTCAAAAGATGACTCTGAGAGTGAGGTAGAAAAGTTCAAAAAGCGATTAAAAAATCTTACCCTTACAGAGGAGGCTGAAAAGCGGATTGGAGATGAGATTGAAAAACTGCGCCTGCTGGAACCTTCCTCTGCCGAGTTTAATGTAACCAGGGCATACCTTGATTGGCTGACCGTATTGCCTTGGGGGGTGTATTCTAAAGACAGCTATGATATCAAAAAAGCGGCAAAAATCCTCAATCGTGATCACTATGGGCTTGAGGAGGTAAAGGATCGAATCCTTGAGTTACTATCCGTGGGAATCGTTAAAGGTGATCTTGCCGGCTCGATTATTCTTCTGGTGGGTCCTCCAGGGGTCGGGAAAACCTCCATCGGTCAGTCAATTGCCCGCAGCATCGGTCGCCAGTTTTACCGGTTCTCACTTGGCGGTATGAGAGATGAAGCCGAGATCAAGGGGCACCGAAGAACCTATATCGGCGCGTTGCCCGGCAAGTTTATCCAGGCGATAAAGACCTGTGAGACAGCCAATCCCCTGATTATGCTCGATGAGATTGATAAAATAGGTGCCAGTTTCCGTGGCGATCCCGCCTCGGCTTTGTTGGAAGTTCTTGATCCTGAGCAAAACCAGGATTTCCTTGATCACTACCTCGATGTGAGGTTTGATCTTTCCAAGGTACTTTTTATCTGTACCGCCAACCAGATGGAAACCATTCCGGGACCGCTGATTGACCGTATGGAGGTTATCAGGTTGCCGGGGTACACTCAAAAGGAGAAGGTTGAAATCGCCCGAAGGCATTTGATTCCAAAGCAACTCAAGATTCATGGATTAACGAAGTCCCAGGTCTCTATACCGAAACCGGTTATCAGCGACATTGCTGACGGATACGCGCGAGAAGCGGGTGTGCGGGTCCTAGAAAATCAGATCAAAAAAATATTCCGAAAAGTTGCAACCCAGCTGGTTTCAGATCCCGATACCAAGGTTCGGATTAAAAAATCTGATTTGTCTGAAATGCTTGGCAGACGGGTATTCTCGGATGAGAAAATATTCGGCAAGCCCCGGGTAGGAGTAATTACCGGACTTGCGTATACCACCATGGGAGGTGCCACCTTGCACATCGAAGCGTCTTCCATTGCCTCAGGCAGTGCAGGATTTAAACAGACCGGCCAGTTGGGCAAGGTAATGGTGGAGTCTTCGGAGATCGCCTATAGCTATATACGTTCACTCTTTGACGATCACCAGGAATACGCTGAGTTTTTGAGAAAGAACTTCATTCATCTCCATGTCCCTGCGGGGGCAACACCGAAAGATGGTCCATCGGCAGGTATTACCATGGCCTGTGCGATTTACTCACTGGTCAAAGGAGTTGCCATGATTCCCCATACGGCAATGACTGGTGAGCTCACCTTGACAGGCATGGTAATGCCGATTGGCGGAGTGAAAGAAAAGGTGATTGCCGCTGCCCGCTCTGGGGTCAAACAGGTATTATTGCCCATTGATAATAAGGAAGACTTTGAGATGTTACCGGAGCATGTCAAAGAGGGCGTTACGGCCCATTTTGTTTCGACGTTTAAAGATGTTCTGAAGATCTGTTTTCCTTCTTCCTAATACATACTCAAACAGAATCGGCTGGAGATACATTCACGCCGGTTCTGTTTGACATCTTTGTTACCTCAAGTATACAATTAATGTGATTTCTGCGTTGTATGCGCAGGTCAGTCGGTTACCGGGTGTCAGGAGTGGTGCAACGGGTGGTATTTTCAGGCAAGGTATGTCAACTTTATAGCGATTAGGTCCTATGGTAGATAAAAACTGCATTGAAGCCCAGCGGGAAGTAACCATTCTGCTCACCGATATGGTGGGGTATACCCGTGAGACCAGCAGTATGTCCCCGGAAGAGGTGAGAGATTTTATTATTAAATATCACCAGGACTTGGCAGCGGTCTTAAAAAAACCTGAATATGAACCGGTTGAGATAGAACCATCTGCCGGAGATGGAGCTCTGATTCTTTTTGGCAAAAGAGAACAACAGGAGGATCCTTCTCAGATGTGCAGGCGGGCGATAATGGTTGCTATTGAACTGACCCATGCCATTAGGAAGCGACAGGTAGTTCCTACCCGCATGGGGTTGTTTAAAGGTGATATTATAGAGGCGCAAATTGGCAGCAAAACAGCGAAATTTGGTACCGGTTTTGCGATTGCCAACCGATTGGAGGAATTGTGTGACTACTTCGGCACCTCATTTCTGATGGATCGAGATGTTGCAAATACCCAGGATAACCTGACGAAAAATATTGTCCAAATTGGTAAGGTTACCCCCCAGAACATTAACCATCCGATACATCTGCAGACCATTTATGCACCAGGGCTTCACCGAATACCCGAAGATGCCGACCTGATACTTCTCCAGAAATTCATCAACCTAAAAAATGAGGCGATGGAGTATTTCTGTGGAAATGAGCAGCTCTCAATCCAGCCTGACTTTCCCAAAGTCAGGAGGATGCTGGAAGAGGCCAGCGGCCTGTTTCAAGAGTTGTCTGGGACGGTGGACATCGCCAGTGAGCGTATATTGGAGTATATACGGGAAACACCTTATCCCAGTGCGGATTTCAGATACCTGGGCATGAAAATACACGGTTCAAAGCATGACCCATTGGGTGTACGGTTGCTCCACCTTTCGAAAGAACTCCTCAAGGCAATCGATATCGAGTTTTATAACACGCTGGTTGTTGAAACCACATGGGAGAACCTTTTTGCTTTGGAATGGAGAAAGCAGGGTGATGTTATTATTAAAATTAACGAAACTGCCGACGGTATCTATTATATCGACAGTGGAACCGTCGTGACGGTTGATTCCAATGGCAAGGTTATTGCCACGCTTGGTTCGGGAAACATCTTTGGGGAGATGGCATATTTTTCCAAAGAGAAACGGCGAAATGCAACGGTGGTTGCAGCCAGCGATGTAGTGCTGAGGAAAATTTCTACGGTTGACTTCAAGAAATTTCCGGTAATCCAAAAGATTTTTCAACGGATTGCATCTCAGAGAAAAAGCTCAATCCCGACACGAAACGATTAAGTGTCGGGATCAAGCGGGGCTGCTAATTTTTGCGTAAGACAACATATTGGCTGAAGCTACCTGAGCGGACTCGCAGTAAAACTCTGTTTGGATCCATTCCTTGAGCAATAGCTGCTTCCAACTCCTTCAGGCTGCCGACCTTTATCTTATTTACCTCTTCAATGAGTTGACCAGATTTCAATCCTGAGCGGGCCGCTGCAGAATCTGGTGCCACTTCACTGATAACGATACCCTGGCGGCCACTATAACCAAATTGCTCGGCGAGATCATCAGTCAGTTCCTGAGTGGAGATGCCATAATCGCCCAGTATATTGTTAGTGGGTGTTTTTATCGCGACATTGCCGAAATCGGCAGGCTGCTCACCAATGGTTACTTCAATATCCATGCTTTTGCCATCACGGATCACAATGAGATCAACCTTACTATTGGGCATGGTCAAGGCGATTCTGTTTCTCAAATCAGCAACGTCCTTGAGCTTAACACCGTTCAGCTCTATGAGTACATCGCCTTGTTTCAGACCTGCTTTTTGGGCAGGAGAATCAGGTGTAACTTCACTTACCAGAATACCTTCTGGTGTTTTCAGACCAAAGGACTCGGCAAGGTTTTCATCGACATCCTGAATTGCCACACCAAGCCAACCTCTAGTGACTTTCCCATGCTTCTGGAGCTGGTCTTCGATTGATTTGACCATATTAATTGGGATTGCAAAGCCAATTCCCATATACCCACCGGTACGACTGTAGAGTGCAGAATTTATTCCGATAACTTCTCCCTGGATGTTGAGCAGTGGCCCTCCTGAGTTTCCAGGGTTAATGGCCGCATCGGTCTGGATAAAGTTCTCGTATTCATTAATGCCAACCCTGCTTCTGCCTTTTGCGCTCACCACACCAACGGTCACGGTCTGACTTAAACCGAATGGATTACCAATGGCAATGACCCATTCACCGACCTCAAGACGCCCGGAGTCCCCAAGTGGTACCGTGGGAAGTTTTTCATCTAAATCAATTTTGATCAGGGCCACGTCTGATTGTGGATCGGTTCCGATCATACGGGCTTCAACCTTTTGATTTTCAGCGAGCGTAACGGTTATTTTTTCTGCGTTTTCAACCACATGGTTGTTGGTTAAAATGTATCCATCATCACTGATAATGAATCCTGAACCGGTGCCCCGCTGCTGTCGCTTTGGTGGCGGCTGGTTGCGGAATTGCGGTCCGAAGAACTGCTCAAAAAACGGGTGATTAAAAAATTGCTCATAGTTCGTTGAGGAAGCAGTACTTTCCACACTGATGTGAACCACCGCGGGTTTTGCCTGCTTGGCAACTCGAGTAAAGGCCTGGGCGGTTTGATTGAGAATCTCCACATCTGACTTTGCTGATTTGGCCCATGATCCAGGTGCGGATAAAAGGAGCGCAACCAGAAACAGGAGCACACTCCCGGGGATGAAAATTCTATTGACTGACGTTTGCATAAAGAACCCCTACTGTTCAATTTATAATTCTGCACAGACTATTTTTCTGCGTGTGTCGAAAACAGTAAGGTGCAAACAGGGGGGGTCAAGAAAGATTACTGAAATGTAATCTAGGGAAAGGGTGAAACCGCACCGGAGAATGATTCCCGGTGCGGTGCGCAACTCGTGTGCTAACTTCTGATCATGTCAGCAATTTGAAAAGCAACCTCAAGGCTTTGTTCTGCATTGAGCCGTGGATCGCATGTGGTTTGGTAGTTCAAATTTAGGTCTGCGTCATCGATATCGCGGGCTCCACCCGTACATTCGGTTACTTCTTCTCCGGTGAGCTCAAAGTGAACTCCGCCCGGTACGGTTCCCTCAGCCCAATGGGATTCGAAAAAGCAGGTGAGCTCAGACAAAATATCGTTAAAATTACGAGTTTTATGGCCACTTTCCGCGGTGTAGGTGTTGGCATGCATGGGGTCACAACTCCAGACAATGTTCATACCCTCACGTTTCATTTCACGAAGCAGTGGTGGAAGCACCTTTTCGATTCGGTTCATCCCCAGCCGGGTGATCAGGGTAAGGCGGCCCGGTTCATTATCCGGGTTCAGGATTTCAACAAGTCGTTTAATATTATCGAGTTCATAATCAGGGCCGACCTTCACTCCGATAGGGTTAAGCACTCCCCGTAAAAATTCCACGTGAGCCCCATCGATCTGTCGAGTTCTTTCGCCAATCCAGAGCATATGCGCGGAACAATCGTACCAGTCACCAGTGGTAGAGTCTACCCTTGTCAGAGCTTCTTCGTATCCTAGCAGCAGTGCCTCGTGAGAGGTGAAAAGCTGAGCCTGGGTAATTTGTGGGGTATCCATTGAGATGCCAATGGTTTCCATGAATTTGATTGCCTGATCGATCTGTTTGGCAAGTCGGTCGTAGGAGCGGCCCATCGGAGATTGGGCGACAAACTCATGATTCCATGCTTGAACCCGGTGCAATGCGGCAAAACCACCGCGAGTGAATGCTCTGAGGAGATTAAGTGTGGAAGCCGCCATATTATAACCCTTTAACATCCGTTTGGGGTTGGGTATCCGGTCTTCAGGAGTCGGATTCGCATCATTTACCATGTCACCCCGGTACGAGGACAGCACCATGTCTCCAACCTTTTCGGTATCAGAGGAGCGCGGTTTAGCGAACTGTCCGGCAATTCTGCCCACCTTTATGACCGGTACTCCCCCTGCGTACGTCAGGGTAATCGCCATCTGCAACAGAACCTTGAGTGTTTCTCTGATTTTTGGTGCACTTACCTGACTGAAATTTTCAGAACAGTCTCCGCCTTGCAGAAGAAAGGCTTCACCGGTAACCGCTTTGGCCAACAAAGCTTTCAGTGATCTGATCTCACCGGCAAAAACCAGGGGCGGCAGCCGGGTAAGTTCAGCAAGTACCTTATCGACCGCTTCCTGATCGGGCCAGTTAGGTTGCTGGTGTGCGTGGTAGCTTTTCCAGCTTGTTTTCGTCCAGGTCTGTTCCTGATTCGCCATTTTGTACCTCTGTATTATTATTTAAATTATTGTTAGATACCAATGCAGCAACGCTCAAGGTCAAAAGCGTTAAGGATTCTTTTTTCACGTAATTGTTTTTCCTGATCCTGCGGATCAGCAAAAGTCAGGGTTGGCAAAAGGGTTAAAAGTTCCTGTTTTGAAAGAATCGAACCCATTCCCTCTTTCAGGATATTGCCTGTCAATGAATCAAGGAGCAGCGCATCACGTCCATTTGTCACGACCGCGAGTGGAATACGGTACGACGAATTCAGCACCCTTGCAGCAGCGAGAGCAGCCCGCTCTCTGCTGACCAGCGAACCTGGGCCATAACGAATAATCATGACCTGTCTGCCCTCAATCGTTACTGTGATATCGATCGTGGACCTGACGAAATTTTTCGTGAACAGGGTCTCTATAAAAAGACGAGGTTGAAGATCCTGCCGCTGATACCCGCGTTTCTCAACCAACAACCGACTCAAATCCTGACGAATTCTTTCATCATCAGTGTCGGTTAGTTCTTCACCGGTTAAGTAGTCGTTGAGGGTGCCGTAAACCAGATGGTGTGATCGATGTTCTGACATAACCCTTGCAGCGGGAATATTGTTGTTAATTGGCTCAAGTGTCAATAAAAATAAACGATGAGGTACAACTTTTGACAATATAATCACCATTTCTGACAATGGTGCTCAGCACAGACCATCCGGAACTGGCATGAATCCTTTGCTTATGATAAAGAGTTAAAAGCGTCTGAACTCCAATTCGTAACTATGAGGTTTTTATTGTGAAAACGGTAAAACTAACAATAACAACGGACCTTGTGCTGATCGATGCAATCAGCGATTATTTGGTTGGTGTTTGGGATGCCGCCGTAGAATTTGAAGTTGAGTCTAAAGAACAGCACAGAGTACTCAGCGCAATTGTGGAGGTGGCCGATGAAATGCAGTATACCGCCTTGCGAGACAAGCTTGAGACGGTTGTAATAGAACTGGCGCAGATTTTTACCGTCACGCCCCCGACAATTGGGTCGCAAGAGCTCACCGAGAAGGATTGGTCGACTCAATGGAGGAGTCGCTTTAAACCACTTCACCTGCTCGACAACCTGGTAATTGTCCCTTCATGGGAAGACTATCAACCAAAGACGGGCGAGCATGTCATTGAAATGGATCCCGGTATGGCGTTTGGTACTGGTCAGCATGAGACTACCCAGATGTGCATGGCATTAATTCGGTTGGTGCAACAACGGTCCACTACACACTCAATGCTTGATGTTGGAACCGGTACGGGCATTTTAGCAATGGGCGCTGCCTGCCTGGGGATGAAATCGGTAGTGGGAATCGATCATGATCCTGAGGCAGTTTCAGCGGCCCAGCAGAATGTTATTAATAATAGCTTGGTTGATTTGGTGTCGATATCACCCGCTGTGATTGATCAGGTACGTGGTCAATTTGATCTGGTGGTGGCCAATATTGTCCACGATGTATTACTGGACCTGGCGGAACAACTCTCAGAAAAAACCGGAACTGATGGACATTTGATCCTGTCCGGTTTGATTGAGGGTTCTCAAGTGCGCTCAATCACGGCAACGATTGAGTCAAAGGGTTTTCAAATGGTTGAAAAATCTACCAAAGGGGAGTGGGCTTCACTGTTATTTGTAAAACCATAAAGAACTGCTATTTTTCAGAACCCTCGAGTGGTGACAATTGATAATCCCGATCGAAAATAATCGCCATACCATTTGATTCATGTCGAATGACCACCCCAGAAGCGAGCACCCATACCGGCTTTCCTTCAAATTTTTTCAACATGTCAAGTGACAGGATAAAACGAAGTTTCTTCAGGTCGCTGAATGAAAGCAAAAATTCAAGATAGACTTTACAGGCAATTGGCAGGGGGTGCTCCGTGGAAATAAAGGCCCCGCCGGCACTGATATTTGCAGTGACCGTCTCATACTGAACTTCCCTGCCCTCATCTGTATCGATGGCGACCTTAACAGGTAATTGCATGGAAAAGCGTTCCTGAAGTCGCTGGTCGTAAAGCCTTTTTGAATCTTTCGAAGCTGCTGGCATTGAATTTGGCTGTTTGGTTTATGAAAAAGAATAATTCCTGTGGTCTAAGCATATGTCATCGGCTAATCTATGTCAAACGGTCAACAGGAAATAGTGTGCGGTATCTATATACATGAATGTGTCAGGAATACGCAAGAAAATTATGAAATTGTTCTGTTTATTGTGAAATGAAACGGTTTTATTTTCAGCAGATTCAACGATCCGGTGATTTTGTGACACTTGACTCTGATGAGTCCCGTCATGTGTCCGTTGTGCTCAGACAGGTGGCAGGAGATGAGGTTGAGCTTTTTGATGGGTCCGGATGTTATTACCGCGCTCGAATTGAAAGTGTGGGCAAAACGGTTCAAACCCGTATTCTGGAGAAGCGAACTGAAAAGCAGGATACATCACCGCAACTGTGGCTGGCGCTTGCCGATTTGAAAGGAAAGAAACTCGATTTGGTGATCCAGAAGTCAACCGAGCTTGGAGTACACACTTTGCTGCCATTTTTCTCCTGCAGGAGCCAGGGACGGAAAACCAGCGAAAGAAAGCAAACACTACGGGCGCGGCGGAGAAAGATCGTTGAATCAGCATGCAAACAATGCGGAAGATTAACGCTGATGGATATTATCGATGATCTTTCATTTGAACAGATGATTGAGCGAACTTCAAATATGGATGATTGCTTGAAATTGATGTTATGGGAAAAAGAGCATCAACACTCTTTTGAACAGCTGAGAAGTCAATTGGTGAAAAAGAGAGTTTTGCTGATGGTTGGTCCTGAGGGGGGCTTTTCTGAGGCTGAGGTTAATGTGGCACGCGGTTCTGGTTGGCAGACAATCGGTATGGGAAAGCGGATACTGCGGGCTGAAACAGCCGCGATCTCAGCCGTAACTATCGCACAATTCCAGCTTGGTGGTCTGTAAACACGGGAAATGTAAGAACCCTCCATTCACCTTTTCTCAATGATGATTGGTACCAGATCTTCTTGTCTGACCCAACCTTTCCGGCCGGAGTCATCAATAACAAGGGTAAACTCCTGATATTGTTTCAATGGTGCAACGGTCCTTCCCTGTTTAATCGAAAGTCCTGCAGAGCCCGAATCAATAGGAGATACCTGTAGCCTGGTATCATTGATCACCACCAGCTTCTGCCAGTCTTGGTAATGGTTGAATGCACTCCAGATGCAGAGTGACCCAAGTAAAAAAAAGATCAGGTTCAATCCCCATTCTCTCTTCGGGTTGATGATCTTTTTTCGAAAAACAGCAAAACTCACGATGATGTGGCACATAAAAAGCGTCAGCAGTAGCCAGCACCATTGGCTTAAGCTTAGAAGTCTGGTGAATTTATGGGTGAATGTTCGTTCTGCATCAAAAAGACCGTGTTCGTTCTTCAGTGCTTCAAGGTTTCCCTTGATATCACTGTCCCCGGGACTGATAGCGAGACCGCGAAGATAGTTGAGAACTCCATGGCCGGTCTGGCCTAATTGGGCATAGCTGTTGCCAAGGTTGTAAAATAGTTCAGCAGAATAGCCTTCAGTGCTCAGCTGTTCGTAACAGTCAACGGCAGAACGGTATGAGTGGGCGTGATAAAAATCATTGCAGTCAGTAAATGAAGATTTCGTTTCAGTGCTCCCTTCCTGTGGTACGATCATCATGAGACAAAAGAGCAGAAATGTGAGTGTTCTCATAACGTTTTTACCGCTGAAATAATGTTATCGGTGAGCTCCGGATAGGGAGGAGCATTATCATGATCATTGGTATAAAGTCGGCGATCAGTTTCAATGAATAGTTTTGCAATTGCAGAGTCCTCGCCTAATTTCTTCACTACATCTGCAGTGGTGATGGATTGTGGGTGGCAGTCCCAGATAAATCCGAGCAAGTTCTGCAGCTTGTGTTTGGTGGTTGAAAAATAGTCTCGACTTGTGCGGTGGCCGATCGTAGCAAAATATTCAATAACCTGCTGTTTCTCTCTCTTGATTTGGGCTTGTCTGATCCTGCTCGGGTTTTTGTCCAGGTACCATGTCCGTACCCGGAGTGCGGTGATCAGCAGGAAGAGGGTTGCAAGTCCTCCAAGGGTGGTGAGGAAGAGCGGCTGCCGAAATGATGGCACGATCTCTGATACCGTTTTTCCAGGAATCAACTTCAAAGGAGCACGTGAGATTGGCTGAAAACCTTCCGCTGGCATCCGATCAGTTGAAGCTGAAGCTAAGATATTATTGGCCGTTTGGGTCGGTGGACTCATGGGGGCAGGCGGGGGGG
>QZLB01000264.1 GCA_004796425.1 Desulfobulbaceae bacterium
AACGGGAGAAAGTTGGCACTGTTATCGACTGCCATCTGGACGAGAAAGGCAAAGGCAAAGATACCCATTCCCAGAATTGACATGCCCTCCATGCTGAAACTTTCGAACGAAGCCAGAAGCATCAGCAGGATCGCGCCTGCACCCACAATAATCAGTGGCAGTAGCACCAGTATATCAAGCATTATCTTTCACCCGTTAGAGTCGTTTTTATTTCGCTATCGTCTCGCTTATGGTGTGATCGGCAATTTCTGCACGATCTGTAAGAATCAATGTGTATTGCTCCGCAGCAGGTTTGATCCGCTCAATAAACGGCTGGGGATAGAGCCCCATGAAAATTATCAGCAGAATCACCGGAACAATGGTGATCGTTTCCAATAGACTGAGATCCCTGAACTGCTCGGTACGTTTGTTCTGCTTCTCAAAAAACACCCGCTGAAAGAGCCACAACATATAGCAGACACCGATGATCAGGGTCGTCCCTGCCAGCACCCCGATGAGGATATTGAATTTGATGGCCCCAAGGATAATTAGAAACTCACCGATAAACCCACTGGTGCCCGGAAGTCCCACCGAAGCAAGCATTGCCACTGCGAAGCAGGCAGCAAAGAGCGGTGCTCGGTATGCCACACCGCCAAGATCATCAATATTCCTGGTCTCCATTCGCTCTTCTATGATACCTAGCAACAGAAACAACACCCCGGTACTGGTTGCATGGGCTACAATCTGAAAGAGCGTGCCAGTCAGTGCCTGCAGATTCATACAGAAAATCCCAAGCGCGATTATCCCCATATGTGAGGCAGAGGAGAACGCCAGCATCCGTTTGAAATCCTTCTGAACCAGCGCCGCTATACCGCAATACATCATGCCGATAACACCGGAAAAAGCAAGGATCAGGGCAAAGCGAACAAAACTCTCCTCAAATACTGGTACCACAAACCTGATAACCGCATAGACCCCAATCTTTGCCATAATGGCAGAAAGGACAAAGGTTGTGCCCGTAGGCGCCTCTGTATACGCATCCGGTAACCAGGTATGAAATGGAAAGAGGGGAATCTTGATGGCAAAAGCGACCATGAATCCTATAAACGCCAGCGTTGCCCCCGTGCCGGTCAACTGCAGACTGGTCAGCGAATCCATGGCAAAACTCCAGACCCCGGTCTGACTCTGATACATAATGGCCAGATAAACGATGGAGGCAAACATCAACAATGAACCGGCGATTGTATAAACGGTGATCTTGATGGTCGCCGCAACCCGCCGCTCGCCACCGTAAAGACCAATCATGAAAAAGATCGGCAGCAGCATTATCTCCCAGAACATGTAGAACATGATCACATCACGAGCAGCAATTGCCCCAACCATGGCTCCCTGAGCAACCATTAGATTGGCATAATAGCCCTTTTGCTTTTCCTTAAAGAGCAGGAAGACCATCGGAATCAATATTACTGCAACCAGCAGAACCAGAATGGAGATACCATCAACCCCAATTGAGTAGTTGATTCCCAGGGAAGGTATGACAGGATAGCTCTGATGAAATGCAACACTTGTTGCCGGGCTGAAATCTGCAAAGAGTTTCACCCCGAGAAGGGCACAAATAATGGAGACAAAAGCGCCTGCAAACCGGGCAATCGCGCTGCTAAGCGGCAAAAGTAATAGTACCAGGCCGGTTACGAGCGGTCCAAAAATCATAACGGTGAGCAGGTTATCAAACATTGAGAAACCTCTACAGATTCAGTGTTTTAATGAGCAGAAAACTCATGATACTCAGGCCAAGAACCATATAGATGGCATAGACTCTTACCAGACCTACCTGGAAGACCTTAAAGGCTAGTCCGGAAAGTCGGTAGAGCAGGGCCATGGATTTCAGCGGTCCATCGGTTACCCACGGTTCTATAATTCTGCTGATACCTTGGCTGAGATAACGATACGGGGTAACTATCAGGGCCCCAAAAAGTTCATCCACCATAAATTTATTCTCAGCAAATTTGTGGAATCCCCGATAAACTGGCTCCTGGGCCTTGGTACCAAACTTACGGTAGGCGATGCTGACTCCAATCACAAAGGCGACGATACTGCCACCAACAGCAAGAAGTTCCAAGGCCAGTGTCGGGTCAGGATGATGCTCAACCAAACTTGGCGACAACCAGTGAGACACCATCAGGTGACCACCGAACAGATGTGGAAGGTTCAAGAAACCTGCAAAGACTGCACCAACCGCCAAAATTACCAGGGGAACTGTCATCACAGGCGGGGACTCATGGGCCTTGTCGTAGAGTGACTGATCGGCAGGTTTGCCATGAAAGACGACAAAAAACATGCGGAAGGTGTAATAGGCCGTGATGCCAGCCACGATCAATCCGATGAACCAGATTGCACCGTGACCGTGAGCCAAAGCCGAGTAGAGAATCTCATCCTTACTGAAGAAACCGGAAAAGAGCGGACAGCCGGCCAGGGCGAGTGCTCCGAAGAGCATGGTCCAATAAGTTACCGGCAGTTTCTTCTTCAATCCACCCATTTTCCAAATATCCTGCTCATGGTGCAGGGCATGAATAACTGAACCGGCACCGAGGAAGAGTAATGCTTTGAAAAACGCATGGGTGAAAACATGAAATATCCCGGCGGAGTAGGCGGTAAGTCCTACCGCTGCAAACATGTAACCGAGCTGACTGACCGTTGAATAGGCCAGAATCTTTTTGATATCACGTTGGTACATACCAAAAATCGCTGCCAACAAAGCGGTCAAAATACCAACCCAGGCGATGATCTCCCCAGCCAGTGGTACCTGCACATAAAGAAAACTGAATCGGGCAATCATGTACACACCGGCGGTTACCATGGTTGCGGCATGGATCAGGGCCGAAACAGGAGTCGGGCCGGCCATCGCATCGGGCAGCCAGACATAAAGAGGAATCTGGGCTGATTTCCCCGTTGCCCCGACAAAGAGCAGCAGACAAACTGTCAGACCAAGCGTTGGATTCAGGTTGGTGGCACTGGCTTCAAGGGAGATATAGTCAAACCCATCAGCCCCGATTCCCCAAAACAAAAATGAAATGCCCAGAACAAAACCCAGATCTCCGATCCGGTTCACAATGAAGGCCTTGTTTCCGGCAACCACATTGGCGGGATCTTCGCTGTAAAAGCTGATCAACAGGTATGAACAAAGCCCGACACCCTCCCAGCCAACGAACATTACCACTGGACCGTCCCCAAGGACGAGCAGCAACATACTTGCCAGGAACAGGTTGAGATAGGCAAAGAATTTACCGAAATTTTTATCACCCGCCATATAACCGATCGAGTAAAGATGAATCAAAAACCCGACGAAAGTCACAAACAGGAGCATAAGCGAGGAGAGTGGATCAGCTAAAAAACCCATCGAGATCTTCAGATCGCCAACCTCGATCCAGTTATAGACCCGCTGGAGTAACACCCGTTTACCCTCATCCAGAGCCTTGAGCTCAAAGAACACTTTCACTGCCAGGATCAGCGCAATGAACGGGCCGATACAACCAAGAATTCCATATAACTTATCCGGTATCCGCTTACCCTGGCAGGTGGCAATATGCATCAACCCCAAGACAAGCGCACCGGCCAATGGCAGCAGCGGGATAAAGCCGAGGTATGGTGTGGATTGTTCCATCTGGTTACCCCTTTAACAGATTGAATACATCAGTATCGAGTTTACCCTTATGCTTGTGCAGCAGGATCACGACCGCCAGCGCCAGCGCTGCTTCAGCGGCAGCAACGGCCATCACCATCAGGGCCAGGACATGCCCGTCCATACTGAGATGCAAACGGGAAAGGGTGACAAACCCGAGATTTGCTGCATTGAGCATTAATTCGATCGCCATAAAGACGATAAACACATTTCGCCTTGATATGACGCCCAGAATCCCCAGACAGAAAAGAATGACGCTGAGTGTGAGATAATTGTGGATCACTCGCTCACCTCCCTCTTTCCAGCCAGGACAACCGCACCAACCAGTGCGACCAGCAGGAGAATTGAGACAATCTCAAAGGGGAGGAGCCAGTCAGTGAAAAGAACCATCCCTACTTCCTGAACCCCGCCAAAGCCATCCCCAACAATTGCGGTTTCACCTGGAGGTAATGTCTTAAAGGCTCGTTGCATCAGTATGGCGATGGGTCCGATTGCCACAATCCCACCGGCAAGATAAAACCACCGACCTCGCTCCTCCGGCAGGTCACTCTCCCCAATATTGAGGAACATGATAATGAAAAGAATCAGTGACATGATTGCCCCGGCGTATACAATCAGCTGTATTGCAAAAATCAGCTTGGCTGAAAGCAACGCATAGAGGCAGGCAAGAGAAATCAGTGTAATAACGAAGCTCATCGCCCCGTTCATTGGGTGCTTAAACAGGATCAGGCCCAGAGCCCCAAGAATTGACAATAGTCCAAATCCATAAAAGAGCAGTGTCTCGGTCATTGTATCAGCCTACCCCCTTCTGGTATTCATCTTCGTTAAACGCGCCGGGCGGTTCAATCAGTTCAGCAATTCCGATCATCATATTTTCGCGGTTACTGCTGGTCACCGAAAAAACACCGCTATCCATCCTGATGGCATCCATGGGACACGCCTCAACACAATATCCACAATAAATACATTCCAGCAGGTCAATCTCAAACTTAACCGGCATCTTCTCGGATACCCCATCTTCACGTTCTCCGGCTTCAATCATGATACATTCTGATGGACAGTTGGTCTGGCACATGAAACAGGCTACACATTTGATACTTCCGTCCTCATGCAGGGTAAGACGATGCCGACCGCGCCACCGTGGGGTGATCTCAGGCTTTACTTCCGGATAATGACGCACATAAAGGTTTGAATTATCCCGAAGATTTCTGAAAAAATGACCGACGGTCACAGCCATACCCTTAAAGATCTCGATCAGGTAGAGCTGCTCGAAGAAGGTTTTCCCTTTTCTTTCAACAACTTTGATTTTGGCTCCCATATAGCCGTTCCTCGCTAGCCAAAAGAGACGATTACCGCACTGGTGATAAAGATATTGAGCAATGCCAGCGGCATCAGTTTTTCCCAACCGATTTTCTGTAGTTGATCATATCTGAATCGTGGCAGGGTCCATCGCACCCATACGTAAACAAAACACATCATGGTCGTTTTTATCAGGAAGGTTCCGGTCTGCAGGATCATGACCAGGAGCCGGTCAGCAATGCCGTTCTGAGCGAACACCAGATAGCCGAGCAGTACTACCTCAACCAGCATTACCATCAACCAGAGCAACCCGATATAAACGGTTGCCTCCCGCCGACGTGGATCATTGGGTCGATCGTAGTGACTTTTATTGTTCTTCCTGATCCAGCCAGCGAAGAAATAGGCCCCTATCGGCAGTCCTACCATTATAGCTACTGCCACTTCGGTCGCGTAAAAGAGTAACGTCTCAGTGGCAAACCAGGGGATCTGAAAACTCCCGAAATAAAGCGTAACAATCAGGGCACTGGAGACAAACATGGCCACATATTCACCAAGAAAAAATAGGGCAAACTTCATTGAGCTGTACTCAACATGAAACCCTGCGACAATTTCACTCTCCCCCTCTGCCAGATCAAATGGGGTTCGGTTGGTCTCGGCAAACGCCGCAATGATGAAAATAATTACCCCAAGGGGTTGCACCACAACACCCCACATAGGGATAAATCCAAACAGCAGTTGGCCCTGGTATTGGGCGATTTCGGTCATATTCACCGTACCGTAAACGACCAGCAGGCTGACCAGCGCCAACCCCATCGGAATCTCGTAACTGATCACCTGTGAAGCAGCACGTAGTCCACCGAGAACACCATATTTGTTATGCGAAGACCAGCCGGCCAGAATGATGCCGTAAACGCCAAAACCAACAATGGCCAGGAACCAGAGGATACCGATATCAAGCGGTACGGCCTGCATGATATATTCCTTACTACCGATGACCAGTACATCTGCAAACGGTATGACGGCAAAGCAGAGTAGCGCGGTCACAAACACCAGCATCGGTGCCAGAATGAAGTAAAACTTATGAGTGATGTGAGCCGGGACCACGTCCTCCTTGAAGATGAGCTTAACCCCATCCGCCAGATTCTGAATCAATCCTCCTGCTCGAAACCCCATGACATGGCAACGATTCGGACCCGCACGATCCTGGAAAAAACCGGCTCCCCGCCGCTCCATCCAGACCAGGACAGCCACAAAGCTCAATGGAACAAAAGCCCCAAAAGCTATTCTCAACAGTATGAGCAAAATATCAAGCAGTGACATCAGGTTCTCCACTGTTCATTAGTTTCATCCCTTCTTCGGGTATCTGATCCGGTTCAACTTCTCTGAGTAGCGAAATCGTTTGACGGATACCGGGCCATGCACGTTTCCAATCAGTGATAGCACCGCCAAGTAAACGGGTAATTTCAACAATATCTTTTGGCGGGTTGTTCTTGTGAACCGCCCGCGAGAATCTCTGAATCACATCATCATGGTTGATGATTACGCCGTCATATTCACTGTATGAAGCAATGGGAATAACAACTGAGGCAGTCTCAAAAGCAGTCAGGCGATGGCTGCAGATAGCAACATAATCCTTCTCTGAGAGAAGTTTTGCCACCTCGATATCGTGAGCTGAAAAGTGAAAGTCGTTATCGAAATTGAGTACCAGATCTGCATTACCAAGGGTTTCCAGCAGGTGGGCTCGATCCTGTTTAATCGCCAGCAATTCCAGCCCTCTGCGATTTGCCGACTTATCTTCATGGATCAGATAATCATCTCCGCTGCCCTCAATAATGTAGCCATCACTATATCCGGAGACATCGCCCCCATATAAAGTGGCAATACGCAAAACCGCCCACATCTGGCCAACCGTTGAATTGGGCGAAACAATCATCAGGGGTTTCTTCGCCTGGTTAAGTTTTTCAACAACGGCCTTGATACCATCGTCAAAACTCACCGATGCTCCACCCACGATCGTTTCCGTCTGGCGATCATTATTCTGGAGATGATAACTCATCCGCCCTTCATCACAGATGAAATAGCCGTTTACCTGCAGGTTGGTGCGAGCCCGGTACCGATAGATGATATCATCACCATATTTTTCCCGATGATGATCGATATACATATTGCATCCTTTTGCGCAGCCGTGGCATACGCCTTTATCTCTTGTCAGGAACCAGGCACGCTGTTTGAACCTGAAATCGCTGCTGGTCATTGCCCCTACCGGGCAAAGATCGACGATGTTGAGCGCATAACGGTTATCAAGAGGTTTTCCGGGAAAGATATCAACCCGGGCAGCATCAGTGCGATTCACGATGCCAAGTTCTCCCGTTTCGGTAATCTGACGGGTAAAGCGAACGCAGCGGCCACATAACACGCAGCGTTCCTGGTCATGCACCACGCCGCAGCCGAAATCCAGTTTCTTTTTCTTGTTGACCTGGGGGACATCCATACGGCTCTCTTCAAGACTATAGGCCATATAGTAATCCTGCAGGTCACATTCCCCCGCCTGATCACACACGGGACAGTCAACCGGATGGTTGATCAACTCAAACTCCAGCATATCCTGCTGTACTTTCTTGATCATCGCGGAATCAAGTACTACCTTCATGCCCTCCATGGCCGGAGTTTTACAAGCCGGTACCACGGGTGGTCTGCCCTCCTCTATCTCCACCAGACACATTCGGCAATTACCGTCTGCACCCAGGGCCGGATGGTAGCAGAAGTGGGGAATCTGAATACCGGCAACCGCCAGAGCATCAATCAGATTCTTACCGGCCGCGACCTCAACTTCCTGGCTATTTACAAAAAGTTTTACCGTTTCTCCCATTGGTCGCCCTATTCTGCTTGTGATTGGACAGGATCTGAATTCGAGCTGTTGATGTAGGATTCGAATTCATGTCGAAATTTTTCCAGATAGCTTCGAACCGGCATGGTGCAGGCAGCTGACAGCACACAAACGGTTTTCATCTCAATATTGTCGCACAACTCCAGCAGTAGCTCGATATCATCCTCACGGCCATCTCCAGCAATGAATTTTCTGATGATTTTCAACATCCAGCCCAAACCTTCACGACATGGGGTGCATTGGCCACAAGACTCATGATGATAAAAGGCAATCAGGTTCTCCACCAGCTTGACGATATCGACCGTCTCGTCCAGCACCACGATGCCTCCGGAGCCGAACATCGTTTTGTGCTCAGCCATCGACTCATAATCAAGGGTCACCGTGTGGGCCTCTTCAGGGGTCAACACTGGTGTGGAGCTCCCACCGGGTATCACACCTTTGAGCTGGCGTCCCTTCCAGACACCACCGGCAACTTCGTTTAGGACCTCCATGAGCGGTAAACCCAGCGGCAACTCGTACATTCCCGGTTTTTCAACATGACCGGAAATACCGAAGAGATGGGTTCCGGCACTTTTCTCGGTACCATACGCCCGGTAGGCCTCAGCACCTTTTTCAATAATAAACGGTAGGGAGGCGATGCTCTGGACATTATTGATAATCGTCGGGCAGTCATACAGGCCGACGACGGCGGGAAAAGGTGGCTTACTGCGTGGCTGACCTTTCTTTCCTTCAATGGATTCGAGCAGCGCAGTCTCTTCACCACAGACATACGCGCCGGCACCGCGATGCACGGTTACATCTAGTCTAAAATCATGGCCGGCAACCTGTTCTCCCAGATATCCTGCCTCGTACGCTTCATCGATGGCCTCCTGGAGGATTTTGAGCTGGGAGGTATATTCTCCACGGATATAGATATAGCTGTCGTGGGAACCGATGGCATAGCAACAGATGATGATTCCTTCAATCATCATGTGGGGATCTCTGACCAGAATATACCGATCTTTGAAGGTGGCAGGTTCGGATTCGTCCGAGTTAACTGCCAGATAGATCGGTTTATCCAGATCCTTTGGCAGAAAACCCCATTTCACGCCGGCCGGGAAACCAGCCCCGCCACGGCCCCTGAGTCCGCTGTTTTTTACTTCTTCGATCACGTCAGCGGGATCCATTGCAAACAGCTTTTCCAGTGTACCGTAGGCACCGTGTTTTTTAGCAACCTCGAGACGATGACTGTCTTCAATGTCAAATTTTGCACTGAGGATTTTCACTTCCATACAAGAGCGCTCCCTAATCCAGACCTGCAAGCAGGGTTTTCAGCTTCTCAACATTCATCTCTTCATGGAATTCGCCGTTAACCTGAATAACCGGCGCTGTTCCGCAATGGCCGAGACATTCAACTTCTTCCAGACTGAACATACCGTCTTCACTCACTTCCCCCGGTCGAAGCCCCAACTCGGCAGCGAGGTAGTCGACTATTTCCTGTTTCTCCCTGAGGTAACAAGAAAGAGTCCGACACACGCAGAGATGATACTTGCCGACCGGCTTCAGGTGATACATGGTATAGAAGGTGGCAAGCTCAAAAACCTTGGCCGGGTAAGTGCCGACCCTTTCAGCGACGTAGGCAATGGCCTCGGTCGAAAGCCAGCCTTCCTGTTCCTGAGCCAGCCAGAGTGCCGGCATAATCATCGATTCTCTAATTGGATAGCGCTTTATCAACCGTTCAAATTCAGCGTCTCTGGCCGAATCAAACGTAAAGGGTTGCCCACTGCTGATCAGCTGTGATCGATCACTCATCGGTCAAGCTCCCCCCCAATAATATTGATGCTGCCGAGGTTGATGATCGCATCAGCAATCATCTGTCCTTCGACCATCTCATGGAAACCACTCATGGCATAAAAGCATGGTGGCCGAACCTTCAACTTATACGGTGTACCGGATCCATCCGAAACAAAATGGAAGCCCAACTCACCGTTGGCTGCTTCATAGCTGTCATACCATTCTCCGGGTGGCACCTTGATCCCATCAAAGATCAGCTTGAAGTGATTGGCCAACCCTTCAATTTTGGTATAAACCTCTTGTTTTGACGGTAAGGTATAGCGACGGTCATCAACAAAAACCGGACCTTGAGGAATCAGCTTCATGGCTTGTCTGATGATACTGATACTCTCAAATATCTCCTCGAAACGAACCATAATACGATCGTAAATGTCTCCCTGTGAGCCAATCGGTACTGAGAAATCATAGCTCTCGTAGTGGTAGTAAGGGTTATCCTTTCGAAGATCAAAGGCGACCCCGCTGGCTCTAAGGTTGGGGCCGGTGAAGCCATAGCTCAACGCAGTTTCTGCAGGCATGACGCAGACGCCCTGGGTTCGTTCGTGAACAATGCGATTCTGCAGGATCAATTTCAGGGAGTCGGATACCCCTTTCTCGATCGCTTTGAGCTGCAGTTCCATGTCTTCCTGCCAGCCCTCATGAAAATCGCGGTACATACCGCCGATTCTGGTGAATGAGCTGGTCAGTCGTGCCCCGGTAAGCCGGCTGATAAAATCGTATGATGCTTCCTTTTCGTTATAGAGGTACCAGTAGTTGGTCAACCCTCCCATATCAACGAGGTTTGCTGCAATACAAACCAGGTGGTCCTGCACCCTGAAAAACTCGGAGAGGATTACCCGCATGAATTTAGTTCTGTCGGTAACTTCCAACCCAAGCCATGATTCAACCGCCTTCACGTAGGCGATATTATTCATCAGTGCCGAGCAGTAATTCAGTCGATCAGTGAGCGGGATAACCTGGTTATAGGTCCGGCATTCAGCCGTTTTTTCAAAACCACGATGCAGGTAGCCGATCTCGTTAACGTTGGCCATAATGGTTTCACCATCGAGCGCTGCCATAATCCTGATCGCCCCATGGGTCGCCGGATGAGAAGGACCGAGATTGAGAAACATCAGCTCAGTGTTGATGTCCTTGACCGTACTTTCATCTACCCCTTTGGCCTGCAGACGTGCCCTGATCTCTTTTTCCATACTGTCGGTCTCGTAGCACACCTGCCCCTGCTTGATGTCGTAGTCCTTTCTCAGGGGATGACCGACAAACTGCCAATGATTTAGAATTCTTCGCAGATCAGGGTGATCCGAAAAGTTAATACCATATTGATCATATACTTCCCGCTCGGCCCAGTCCGCAGAACCATAGAGTTCGGCAATACTTGGCAATCCTATCTCCGGATCATTTACGGGAGTTCGAACCTGAAGCAGCCAGTTTTTCTGCCAGTTCCTCAAGGTGTAAACCACCGCAAACCGATCGGCTCTTTTTTCATGGTACTCCAGATAATCTATCGCCGTAATATCCAGCAACAGAGAGAAGTTGAGATCCGGATAGGTTTTCAGACGGGTCAGGGTCTCTTTCACCTGGTCAGG
>QZLB01000041.1 GCA_004796425.1 Desulfobulbaceae bacterium
ACCCCTGCCTGGCGTTGTGGCACTTTCCAGGGGCAGACACTGCGACACTTGGCACCGCCAAAACAGAGATTTTTGTCGATATACACCGGGCCTTCTGCTGTTTTGTGTTTTACCCCGAAGGGGCAGAGTTTGGCGCATGGAGGATTGTCGCAATGCATACACCTTCTTGGTATGGAAATATCCATGCCATCAACCCGGACCTTTTGGACGAAGATCCAGTTGTACGGGGTGAATCTATCGTTGAGCTGCTTTTTATCGGACCAATCCTCATGTTTTTTCTGAGGCCAGTAATCCCTGAGTTCTTCGGGCGGTGGATTGGGAAAGTCAGCGCTTCTGCCCGACCGACAACTGGCAACGCACTTGGGTTCATCATACTGCACGCAACCATCGCACTTCTTCAAATCGATCAGGGTGGCATACGAATCTTGACTGATCGAGGCGGTAGCCTCTGCCCGTGGTAGAAACGTCAAAGCGGTAACAGCGGCCGTACCAGTGAGAAATTTTCGTCTATTTATTTTCATGGGTCCTCCTGATGAATGGACTTCTATCATATCCTGGAGTACAGCAATTTTCAAGATTAATTGAATTCTTAAATAGAAAAAATATCAATAGTACAGAATTTATTAAAACTGTTTTCTGTGATGATCACACGATAGTCAACTGTTTAATCAGACTCGTTTTTCATCAGCAGGTAATTGACACTATCGACCAGTGCTTGCCAGCTGGCCTCAATGATATTGATGGAAACACCAACCGTTCGCCAGAGACACTTGCCATCGGTGCTTTCCACCAGTACCCGCACCTTGGCTTCGGTACCATGCTCCCCGGAGAGGACGCGGACCTTGTAGTCGGTCAGTTCCATCTCTTCAAGGCAGGGATAAAACCTGGTGAGTGCTTTGCGCAAGGCTTTGTCGAGCGCATTTACCGGGCCGTCACCCATGGAAGCGGTGTGAACCTCATCACCACCAACATAGAGCCGGATTGTTGCTTCAGTGAGCGGTGCCCGATCCATGCGGTACTTGTTGTTCATCACCCGGAAGCCGTCTATACGGAAATAGTTCCTCTGCAGTCCCAGGGCCTGGCGCATCAGCA
Organism: Desulfobulbaceae bacterium; assembly: GCA_004796425.1. Classification (GTDB taxonomy): domain Bacteria; phylum Desulfobacterota; class Desulfobulbia; order Desulfobulbales; family Desulfocapsaceae; genus MADRE3. Next base: position 1,093 of record QZLB01000041.1, read on the forward strand.
GCTCAAAACTGGCCTCTGCCGCTTCATATTGATAACCTTCATTTTCCTTTTCCTTGAGATCTCCAATAATGGAAGCAAGGAGCGGATCATCGGATTTGAGTTTGATCCCCCACTGTTCAGCTTTATGCAAAATGTTGGACTTACCCGCCTGATCTGAAATGAGGATGCGTCGATGATTTCCCACCTGGTCGGGATTAAGGTGCTCATAAGTGAGGGGATTTCTTTTAACAGCACTGACATGGATGCCCCCTTTGTGAGCAAAAGCTGACTCTCCGACATACGGTTGGTAACGGTTATGAGGAAGATTTGCCATCTCGTTGACCAGCCTGGAGGTGGAGAACAACCGATCGATTGATTCCGCGGCGCTGCAGGTTAAACCCATCTTAAGGATGAGGGCGGGTAAAATAGAGGTAAGGTTTGCATTACCGCATCGTTCTCCATAGCCATTGATCGTTCCCTGTACATGCTCAAGCCCATGGTCAATTGCAATCAGGGCATTGGCCACTGCCGATTCCGAGTCGTTATGGGAATGAATGCCAAGAGTCGGCACTGTTCCTACAGAGCCCAGGTAGTCTTTGACCCGGTCCAGGATGGCGGGGATCTCTTGTGGCAACGTCCCACCGTTGGTATCACACAGCACAATCGTCTGCGCCCCGCCACTCATTGCACTCTCAAGTGTCTGGAGCGCGTACGCTTCATTATGTTTGAAGCCGTCGAAGAAATGCTCAGCATCATAAATGAGATGATCGACGTATTTTTTCAGGTAGGCAAGCGTGTCGGCAATAATTTCAAGGTTTTCTTCCAGACGGATATTGAGCGCATCGGTCACATGTACATCCCAGCTTTTCCCGAAAATTGTTATTACCGGTGTTTCTGCTTTAATCAGGGCCTGGATGTTTTTATCGTCAGCAGCCGTGTTCCGGATGTGGCGTGTTGAGCCGAAAGCGGCGATTTTCGCATGGTTGAGTTTGACTTTCTGGATCTTTTCAAAGAACTGCACAGATACCGGATTGGAACCGGGCCAGCCTCCTTCGATGAAATCAATTTTCAACTCATCAAGGGCTGAGGCAATGCGTACCTTGTCCTCTACAGAGATATTGAAGTTTTCAGCCTGGGTTCCATCCCGCAGTGTGGTGTCGTATATTTCAATCCCGCGTGCCATGGTTCCTCCCGAGGATGCCGGATTTCTGATTATTATAATGAGTAATGAGTTAAAGAAGATTAGAATACTAAGAGATTCTTTTCAAAAAGCAAATAATTTACCGTCTGGAGTGATTGTTCAGCAAGGCTGAATGTGATAATTTTTTGTGATCTTTCAATATAATTCTTGCTTGATTAAAGCCATTCTGATTATTACTACG
>QZLB01000209.1 GCA_004796425.1 Desulfobulbaceae bacterium
TTAGAGAACAAAAATTCTATATGGATAAAATCCTATATTTTCTCATAGGACCAAAAGGAAGTGGCAAAACCCACATTGGGACATATTTGAATGAAAACACAGACATTCATTTTCTTAGAGTTGAGCCTATTTGGGTTGCATTAAAAATAAATGAAAATGGTTGGCAGAAAGTAATTGAAGCAATACATGAATGCTTTCTCGAACATGATAAAGTTATGATTGAGAATTTGGGTGCTGGAGAAGAATTCAACAACTTTCTCTCAATGTTAAAAAAACGATATCAAACCAAAATAATAAAAGTACAAACAGATCTAAATCTATGCTTTAAAAGAGTAAAAGAAAGGAACAATAATAACCATATTCCTGTCTCAGATGACAAGGTCATAGAATATAATAAAATTGCATCGCAAGTAGTTTTAGGCTGGGATCTTATCGTTGACAATAATGGCCAACAAGACCTTGATATAATAAAAGAAAAGATAACAAATCTCTAACCAGACGTTCGAGCTGACAAATACCACTGAGCGCAATCCTTACCATTGAAAGTTTAACGGAATCCTCAAGTGGTACTTTCCCAGCACACTCACATCGTGGTATTTGCCGCTCAACTTAACGTTAACAGAAATATGTTGCTCATTGCGCAACATGCACTATAGTGACTGTATGATCAAATCTTTCAAGCATAAAGGAATTAAGCTGTTCTTTGAAACAGGCAGTTCCAAAGGTATCAGGCAAGATCACAAACAAAAACTGAGGATTAGGCTGGCAGCTCTGGATACCGCAACATGCATTGACGATATGGATCTGCCTGGTTACCGATTGCATTCGTTAAAAGGAAGTAGGAAAGGTATCTGGGCAATCGATGTCAGTAAAAACTGGCGTCTTACTTTCGAATTCAAGGACGGCAACGCGTATGTCGTCGACTATGAGGATTATTACTAATGAGTATGTATAACCCACCCCATCCTGGTGAATTTATAAAAGAAGTCTACCTTGATCCTTCTGGTCTTAGTTATCGAAGTGTAGCACTTAAACTAAAGGTTTCTCCATCGACCTTCTTACGTCTCATCAAGGGTCAAAGTAATGTGAGTCCGGAAATGGCACTTCGTCTTTCTAAAGGGCTTGGGCGGTCCCCTGAGAGTTGGCTGGCATTGCAAGATAATTTCAATCTGTGGCATGCGAGACAGACGGTAGATTTAGACGATATAGAACCCATTGCTATGCCAGTCTAAAGAAAAATCCTGCTAACCATTCACTCAAGCTGACCTCATGCACTACGCGCATTCGGCCAGCTTAGCTTATCGTTTGACTTCAAATGAGAAAAAGAAGATACATCATTGCAGGTATCCTGCTATCATTCGTCATAATCCTTGTCTTGACTGGTGGAGTATATGTATACACTGGCCCTCAATATAGATTTGATCGTGAATATGGAAGTTCTGAGGTAGGAGAGGGTTTTATTCCTAAACATTTTCATCTTGAATACAACGCCTCAGATACTCCACTAATTCCGGTGTTATTGCATAGAATTCATTCAGAGCTTCCAAAGAATATCATTTTAAGCAAATATGACATTACCTACCTAAAGACACATGAAGGGTTCACCAGTTTCAGAATAGATGAACTGAAGATAATATACGACAATGGCAAAACAGTGATCTTGATGGATGATAAACAGCCTGAAGCCACGAGAACCTTTCAAGTCATGGAAAACTGGTTCGACCCAATAATTTTCAAAAATGCAATACAAGAAAAATCAAGTTTCAAATATCAGATTAAAGGTGTCTCAATTTCAAGAGATGGTTCTTCTTATCCTTTTAAATATGTCGAAAAATATAAATACGTCGACCGCATTAGAATAGGGACGCGATTTCAAAAATGGGCTAGTGTCTAAAATATTGTCCAACAAAACGTTCGAGCGGACTCGCTGAAGCTCGCCGCACAACTTAACGTTAGATTTAGGAGAGAAATATGATCGACACCTCAAATCTTACTTTATTCGTTTTCACCTCAATAGCGGTTATTCTAATGCCTGGTCCGGCTATGCTTTTTGTGATTTCAAATGGATTGGCGAGAGGTCCAAAGGCTAGCATTGCCGCTGCTCTTGGAACCACCACAGGTGTTTTTTTTCACTTATTTTGTGCTGCGTTTGGATTGGCGGTTATTTTAAAGACATCTGCAATTGCATTTACGATTGTCAAATTTGCCGGGGCGGCGTATCTTATTTATCTGGCCATTAAGACACTAGTAAGTAAAGAGGAATTGCTAAACAATCTTTGTGAGACCGAAAAATCAGGTAATTCGATTTTCTGGCAGGGAATCTTCATAAATATATTGAATCCTAAGCTTTCGATATTCTTTTTGGCGTTTCTGCCTCAATTCATTGACCCCCAATTAACATCAGCCACTTCCCAAACTTTATTTTTGGGCGCCATCTTCATGGCTATGACAACTATTGTCTTTATTGGCTATGGCCTTTTTGCATCTTTACTGCGCAAAAAGGTACTAAATAGCCCAATAATATCAAGAGCCATAAAATGGTGCTTTGCATCTGTTTTCATGGCGCTGGGTGTACGCCTGGCTTTATCGGAAAAATAGATTGAAATCTAACCATCGCAGTACACTGGACCGCTCATACCTCGCGGCCTGTGACTGCGGCCGTTATATGGACTAAGGATAAATAATTATGAATTACTACCATATTGATGCGTTTACAACAGAACTTTTCAAAGGAAATTCCGCAGGTGTTGTTATCTGCAAAGAAGACGATATTGCTGACTCCATAAAACAAAAACTAGCAAATGAATTAAAGCATTCAGAAACAGCATTTATATTAATTAAAGACCAAAAAATTAAATTGCGATGGTTTACACCTACTACAGAAGTTGACCTCTGTGGACATGCAACAATTGCTGCAGCTCATGCTCTTTGGCATTCTGGCGAAATAAATATCTCCGAAAATATTTATTTCGAAACTAGATCAGGAAATCTATCAGCAAAATACATCAATGAAAAAATAGAACTAGATTTTCCACAATTATATGTCGATGAATGCGATCCGAATGAAACAGTGAATAATGCACTGGGAATAGCGCCGATCTATACAGGAAAAAATAGCAAGCGATATTTATTGGAAATTGAAAATGCCGATAAACTCAGGAAATTAGAACCTGATTTTGAATTATTAAAGAAAGCGGATCTTGGTGCATTCATGGTCACTTGCAGGTCTGATCTTCCAGTGTATGACTTTCTATCTCGTTTCTTTGCTCCGTATGTGGGAATAAATGAAGACCCTGTTACAGGTTCCGCACATTGTTATCTTGCACCATATTGGAAACAGAAGTTAAACAAAAACAAATTGATTGGATTTCAAGAATCAGATCGAACTGGAATTGTTGAATGTGAATTATTTGAGCAGGATAGGATAAAATTAAGAGGAAATGCGAACACTTTGTTTAATACAGATTTGAGGATTTAATTTTTGAAACAAGGGACAGACCACGGTTTCAAAATAAAAAAGGGTTTCCGGCAGAAACCGAAAACCCTTATGTATGCTGGTCGGGGCGGTAGGATTCGAACCTACGACCTCCTGCTCCCAAGGCAGGCGCGCTAACCAGGCTGCGCTACGCCCCGACTATATTGAAAAAGGCTCGATTTATAAAAATCGAGCCTGGAAGATCTGGCTCCCCGGGACGGACTCGAACCGCCGACAGGGTGGTTAACAGCCACCTGCTCTACCAACTGAGCTACCGAGGATTATTACAAGATATAAGGTCTTTGTACCTCAGACCGTAGGACAATACAAGGCAATACCCGGAATGGTCCTGAATTTCTTGTAGGCGGGGAATATAAACCGGCACCATGGTGGTGTCAACGATTTTTTTTATGGGTTCGATTCCACTCAGCCCGCTACAAAGATGGTATTTTCCAGCAAGATTTTAAAACCTATTAAAATCAATATTATTCCACCGGCGATTTCTATCTTGCCTTCAAACAGATGGCCGACCTTGCGGCCAAGAATAATGCCAAGATAGGACAGGACAAAGGTCACTACACCAATAATCAGGGCCGGGGTCAAGATATTTACCTGGAGCAGCGAGAAGCTGAGCCCGACCGCCAGTGCATCGATGGAAGTGGCAATTGAGAGGATCAGCAACCTGCCACCGGTCATGCAGAATTCATCACATTTGTCATCTTCGAGCTGGAAGGATTCATAGATCATCTTGGCGCCGATAGCCACCAGGAGCGCAAAAGCCAGCCAGTGGTCAAACGGTGTGATATAATCCCTGAACCCAACACCGGCAAACCAACCAATAATGGGCATAATACCCTGAAACAGTCCAAAAGAGAGGGCAATGGTGACGGTCTGCCGGAGATGCATCTGCCTGATGGTCACGCCGCTGGCAACCGAGACGGCAAAAGCGTCCATGGCCAGCCCGATGGCGATCACCAGTATCGAAAAGAAATCCATAGGACAGAACCGTCACGTGGGGTTAGTTGCCAAACAATCCTTTCAGCGCATTCATCGCCTCATCCATCTGCTTCTGCTCTTCAGACCGGGTATCGGTACCCTCAGGCTGCTGGCTGTCTGTACCACCTTGCTTCTGCTGATGAGCTTCAGGGTCGACCAGCATGGCTATGGTCTGCTGAGCCATGTTGCGAGCCATCCGGTCAGCTTCTGGATCAGGTCGCGGGGTGATGTTTGGCGGAAGTTTAAAATGATCTTTGGAAACGGACTTCTTGTCGAACTTGGTGGCCACACTTTTCATCGAAATCCCCATCATATTGGTCTCCGTGAGCAACGCGATCGGGGTTTCGTGGATGTTATAGCTGGTGGAACCCATTACCGTGACCATATCGGTCTGGTAGCCCATTATCTCTTTGGCTTTCGGGGTTACCTTCGCGCCCATACTGACCATATAGCTGTTGCCCTGCTCTTCCGCGTTTTTGATAACCTTTTTCTGATCAGCTTTGGAGAGTTTGTTGAACTCCTCGATCATCAGTTTCTGGGGGTTTATCGTTTTGGTTCCCGTCCCTTCAACCAGATCAAAATTATATACCCAATCCGGATCAGTGATCTGAATCGTATCGGATTTCATGGTCATGCCCATCATTTTGCTGGTTCCAGTGTGATATCGGGCGGTTTGCTTACCATGTTCCCTGATGTAGAGAACCTCGGTACCGGTTTCCATCCCTGAGATTTCATAGTGTATTTCTGCACTCTTAAAGGGCAGTTTCTGCTCCCATGGGTTCTTGGCTGCTTGTGCACTCATCGTTAACATAAGACTCAGTGCTGCAAATAAGACGATTATACCCCTGTTCATTGTTTCCTCACTTTTCGGAATTACTCCGACATTTCGCTTTCTTGAATTATGATACTCACGCTTTCAGCCAGGCTTTCACCAGTTCCTCTTACTGCTTACTGAAAATTTCTTCAATCATTTCCGCTAAAAACATCTCTTATTCGGACCGATCAATGATAAAAGGTGCAAACGACTGACATTTCGGCATGATTTCGATTCGGTTAATGTTCACATGCGGTGGCCGATCGGCTGCCCAGTAGATAGCTTCGGCAATATCGGTTGCGGTGAGCGGCGCAGCATTCTGGTAGACCTGGTCCGCCTTTTCTTCGTCCCACTTGAACCTGACCTTGGAGAATTCGGTCTCTGCCAATCCCGGTTCAATATTGGTCACACGCACTGCGATACCTTTCAGATCAGCAATCAGGTTGTTGGTGAACTGGCTGACAAACGCTTTGGTGGCGCCATATGCATTCCCGCCCGGATACGGGTAATCGCCCGCAACAGAGCCAACATTGATGACGTGCCCGCGATTCTGTTTCACCATAATCGGCAGTACTTTACGCGTCATGTACAGCAGCCCTTTGATATTGGTATCCACCATGGTTTCCCAGTCCTCAAGGTTAGCCTCGTGGGCCATCTCCAGCCCGAGAGCCAGACCGGCGTTGTTAACCAGCACGTCAATTTCAGAAAACCTCTTCGGCAGGTTTTCAACCGCCTGATCAACCTCCTGCTGGTTTCGCACATCAAAGCAGCTGATCAGCGCCTTTTCACTGCCAAGCTCTTTCGCCAGAGCTTCAAGACGATCCTGCCGTCTTCCGGTGATAATCAATTGCCACCCGTTTTCAGCGAAGAGTTGCGCCGTTGCCTTGCCAAAACCCGAGGTCGCACCTGTTATCATAATTGTTTTCGTCATCGTCACTCCCCTATTTCAGTATGTTTGAACAAACCCGGTTGATGGTTTCCGCACCAGCGATCATCTGCTGGTCTGTCTGGTAAAAATGCGGAGCAAACCTCAAATAACCTGCTCGTTCAGAAATTACCACCTGATGATCGAGCAACGCTTTTACCAACTGGTTAGCATTTTCAGGCAATCTTGCTGTTAGTATGCCTGACCGGTTATTTGGTTCAAATTTAAGAAAATTAAAAATATCAGGATCAATATGGGCAACCAACAGATCTTGAAGCCGAAACACTTCATCCCGCACCGCTTCCATCGATACGTGAGAAAACAATCGCTCTGCAATGGTAGAAAGAGCCAAGACATGATCCCATGGTATCGTTGAATATTCTAGCTTTCTGCCGTCCTCAAAGGGATCCCAGGTGTGGTCCAGGTAATCGAACATCTGTTTCATCATCGATGGGCCGCCGAAGATCGGTTCCAATTTTTGCCGGAAGCGCTCAGAAGTATAAAGGACACCCGCACCTTTGGGTCCCATCAACCATTTCCAGCCGGATGCAGCAACGGCAGAGATACCAAATTCCTCAGGGTAGACTGGCAAGCAACCCAGACTCTGGGCACAGTCCACAATCAGATCAATATCGCGTTCCCGGCAGAAGCGACCGAGCTCCACAAGATCTGCTGCATAACCCGTGGTAAACTGAACATGGCTCAAGGCTACCATTTTGGTTTTCGGGGTGCAGAGCCGTTTCAGATCATCCATTGACCAGGCTGTCGGTGGCTCGTCGGAAGCAGCCCCGTTATCAAGATGGTCCGGCAGGAGGTCCAGCTCCACCCCGCGTCGTTTTTGCAACAGCCATGGATAGTGGTTACTTGGGTATTCGTGCAGATAACTGATGATGCGATCACCCGGTTCAAACGGATATCCCCAGGCGATCTGGCACATCGCCTCGGCGGTTGTATGGGTATAAGAGATATTGGCCGGATCGGTTTTCAGCAGAGCTGCAAATTGTTTGCGGTAATGCGGTAATGCCGAACCATATTTCTCCAGAGCAATTATCCCCTGTTTCATCAGATCATGATGAAATGTCGTCATCACCTCAGCCGCAGCGGGGACGAGCGGGGAAACCGCACAGTGACTGAAGAACATTTCGCTTACCGGTGAATCTATCAGCTCATTCTTATCCATGGGTATATTAACTCCTGGTTGGGTTGGTTATCCAAGAAAGTCTGGCGGTGATAAATAACCAACACCAGACCATCTGCCAAGAGAAACAAATCTCAAAAACCTGCTAGAGCCATATAAATTTACCATTAAATATTAATTAGCCAATAAAACGAGCAGTCACCCTGTAATTATCTCCCTCTTATGCGTATAATATATGTTAGAGGTATCCGATTTCAGAAGGTGATAAAACAGCCACATGTTTTTTGCCACAGATAGAAGGAGGATTCATCATGCCCCAGACTCACCACGATATTTCCACCGAAAATTTATCAATCCCCGGTCTTTTTCAACAGCGGGTTTTACTGAGCCCAGATTCAGAAGCCTACCGCTCCTTTGACCGGGATCAGAACCAATGGGTTGGGCTGAGCTGGCAGGAGGTTGAACAGCGAGTCGCCCGGTTCAGGAAATCTCTACTCAAGGAGGGGCTGGAAAAGGGTGAGCGGATCGCTATCATGCTCCCAAATTGTCTGGATTGGACCTGTTTTGATCTGGCGGGACAATCCCTCGGGTTAATCATCGTACCGCTCTTTGCCAATGATCGGCCGGATAACGTTTCCTATATTCTGGAAGCAACTGCTACCCGCGTTTTTTTCTGTCAAAATTTTGAATTCTATCAGCAATTGATGGAAACGGAGGAATCACTCGAGCAATTGCAGAAAGTAGTGTTTCTGGCAGATGAAGCGACCACTGATCAGCGTACTGAATCACTTGCCAGCTGGTTAGAGGACGAAGGGGGACCCGCGCCGCAATCACTGCCGGACCCTGATGAACTTGCCACGATCGTCTATACTTCGGGAACCACCGGTCGCCCCAAAGGGGTTATGCTGAGCCATCGAAATATTATGGAAAACGCTGCAGGTGGTCTCTCTTGCATTTCCGTCTCACCTGATGATCTTTTTCTTTCGTTTCTACCACTATCCCATATGCTTGAGCGCACTGCCGGCTACTATCTGCCGATGATTGCTGGGGCCACGGTCGCGTATGCCCGCTCAATTCAGGAGCTCTCAGAAGATTTAACGACCGTTAAACCGACCGTGCTGGTTGCCGTACCACGGATCTTCGAGCGCCTTCACGCAAAAATTCAGATCGGAGTGAGTAAAGCATCGGCGGTAAAACAGTTGCTTTTCAAGACTGCTTCACGAATTGGCTGGCAGCACTATCTCTGCCACCAGGGTCGAAGAAAGTGGAACCCCACCCTGTTACTCCACCCATTGCTGGACAAACTGGTCGGCACAAAAGTTCGCGAAAAACTTGGAGGTCGGTTGAGAATCGTCATCAGTGGTGGTGCGGCTCTGTCCTATGATGTGGCCAAAACTCTGATCGGGCTTGGTTTACCGATTTACCAGGGGTACGGTCTTACCGAATCAAGTCCAGTGATCAGTGTAAACCGGGTTGATGATAATCGGCCGGACTCTGTAGGTGAACCGCTGCCAGGAATCAAAGTGAAGTTTTCTGAGCTCGGCGAGTTGCTGGTTCACGGTTCCTGTGTGATGATGGGATACTGGCAGAACGAAGAGGCAACCCGAGAAGTAATCGATGAGCAGGGTTGGCTGCATACTGGAGATGTTGCCGAACGTGACGGGGCGCATCTGAAGATCACCGGCAGGCTCAAGGAGATTCTGGTGCTGAGCAACAGCGAGAAAGTCTCCCCCACCGACTTGGAAACCGCAATAGCCAGTGATCCACTTTTCGAACAGTCCATGGTTGTTGGAGAAGGCAGACCGTACCTGACGCTTTTGGCTGTGTTGAACCCGGAACTCTATCAGCAGTTGGCCGCGGAGCTACAAATCACTGCAGACGACGAATCCCTGCATAATGATGTGGTGCGCTCGGAAATCATGCGACGGGTCGAAAAAAGTCTGAAAAACTTTCCTGGTTACGCTTGGGTCCGCAACGTCAGTCTCACGCTCAAACCATGGACTATTGAGCAGGGTTATCTTACCCCGACCATGAAGTTAAAACGCAAGAATATCATCACTAATATGCAGGATGAGATCGAGCGGATGTATCAAACCTGAGTAACCGGCTGATCTCAGCAGGAACTTACAAAACTGGCAATAATTTCATGGATCCGCTCAGATCCGGGACCATATATAATATTATGCCGGGTGGATTTGACCGTATAGTGTTCTTTGCGCTCTGAACCGAGCTGTTCGAAAATTTTACCGTTATTCTTGGAGCCGATTACCTGATCATCAGTGGATGATAACAACAGGGCCCGGTGTTTCACTTGTTCCAGGCGGCTGCTCATCTGCTCCAATAGTTTTCCGACCTCGTACACCCCGGCAATGGGGTTGAGAAAATAATTCACCTCCGGAACCTCTGGTTCGAACTCAACAAACTCGTCACTGGTTGAATTACCCTTCCAGCGGGCCAGTAACCGATTCCAGATCTGGGTCGGTGGCATAAACCTTTTGGAGTAATCTTGGAGCTCTTTTGGGGGGCATATGGCTACCACCCCTGCTAATTTTTCAAGTCGGGAAGCAAGCTCTAGTACCAGCGCCCCCCCAGCGGAAAAACCGATGAGTACAACCTTGTCACAAATGGTATCCATGAGCCCATAACCGAGCTCAACGGCATCGCGCCACTGTTCCCACGTCTTGGTGGCAAGGATTTCAGGTGTCGTGCCGTGACCGGGTAACCGCACACCATAGACCCATGCACCTGCTTTTCTGAGCGCCCGAGCGCAAGGCAGAACTTCTGCCGGTGCCGCTAGGTAACTATGGACGAAAACCACCCCGATTCGAGACGAGAGTGCGGGCAACAGAAACGGTCGGGCATCATTTCTGTTGAGCATGACGTTTTCTGCCCCCTCCTTATGCTCTGCCTGGAATTGAGCACGCTCCTGGGTAAAAATCTGGTAGCCAACCAATTTTCTGACCAACGGTGTGGGGAGAAATGAAAGCCATTTAAGGTAATGCTGCAGATCCCTGAGTGGTTCAATCTCATTGGCCATTACCTCGGTGGGGTTGAGGAGTCGAGTCTCATGGAAAAGCGGTGGCGTTTTCCAAAACTCACGATTTTTCCGGTAATGAGTTCCCTCTCGGTCAAGACTGTTTAGTTCACGAGACAATTCCAGGAAATTGGCCAGTTTGTCAAATCGGTCATCGACCAGCAGGTGGCTCTGCTCCTCCTTGAGCGAAGTGTGAAGATTATCCTGAAGGCTCTTATTCTTTTTTATAAACTTCGATACGAGATACACCCGCCGGGCAAGATCTTCCGGACGAAAACTCCCGCCCCACCAGCTTCTGATAATCGAGGCAAAGAGATGATCATGATTAATCGTCGTAGCAGAGTATATCCCTTCCATGTATTGCTGCATCAACGCCGAGGACCGTTTTCTCAAGAACTGCATGACACGCTGGTTTTCCTGATAGTCCGCCACCTGGTCCTGAGCAATAATCTCGGCAACGGGTCCGCGCTCACATTCAGCAGCCATGTCGATCGATTGACTAAACTTGATGTCAATATCGACACCCTGCAGCAGCATGGTTCCCTCAGTCATCAATTCCTCGATCATTCGTTCCGATGGGTCTTTTACCAGGCGACTCATGACATCAGTCAGCAGGTTTTCATCTGAACGGATGGGATAATAGGTCAGGTTCACCGGGACAATTTTAACACTGAGCGGACAGATCTGATCCTCTGTTTCCAAACCCAGCTGTAAACGAAGTTTTTCCTGGTCCTGTGGATTTTGTTGGGTGGTCAGTGCGCGCCTGAACATCTCGGCCCGGATCGCCAAAGAAGCCGCCCCGGTATGGGGTGAGCGGGATGAGTGATCATCACCAATCATAAACTTGCCGCGCCTGATCAGTTTTTTGGTTTTAACCATACGTCCTTCAGGAAATATTATCCAATGGGCATTGTCCGTGAGCAATGTCTGCAGAATCTGGGTGTCGCGTTCAGGGTCTTTGGTTGAAAGCACCCCAACCATCTCGAAATAGTTCTTTAATCCACCTTTGAAGAGCTCACCTGCTGCCAGAGATCTGATGGTTTTGTTGGTGAGATGAAACAGATAATAGGGGAGTAGTAGGGTTTCAATCCGGGTAAAATGGTTAATCACATATATGATAGGGCCATCGGGAATATTGCCCTGACCATGAAACTGGGTCTTTGCCTTGAGCAACTTTTCCAGTGCATTAATGAAAAGATCAGTCGTAAAATACGCAGTCCGGTTCATATAATCCCCTAGAATTAAAACTCTTATTTATATTATAGGCGGCTGAGAGGGGAACGCAAGTAGGTTTCACAATTCGCAAGATCTGAGCAGTTTGGCTTGATGATTCATGCTACTATAGCACGCATCAACCAACGAGGAGAAATCATGAGCAGTTATACCCCGACCCAGATTGACCATATTCAACGTATAAACCGGGTGTTAAACTATATCCAGGAGCACCGGGATAACCAGCTTTCCCTAGACAAGCTGGCTGCAATCGCCTGTTTTTCTCCCTACCACTTTCACCGAATATTCACCGCTTATATGGGTGAGACGCTCAATGAATATGTAACCCGGGTGCGGCTGGAATATTCTACCCACCAGCTCTGTTATACCAGAAACAGTATTACCGAAATTGCTCTGGCCACCGGCTATGAAACACCGTCGGCCTACTCAAGAGCCTTTAAGAAAAATTTTGGGGAATCCCCATCCTCCTTCCGGAAGAGGAAAGCAGCAGCGGTCATCCGCAAAACTACCGTAATAATTCATGAAAAAGGAGTACATGAACCAATGAACCCCCAAATTGTAAAAAGAGACGAAATAAGCGTCATGTATGTGAGAAGAACCGGCGCCTATGCCAAGTCGGCAGAGCAGGCATGGAGTGTACTCGGTGCCTACGCAGTGCCGAAAAACCTTTTTGGGCCCGACTCAGAATGTATCGGCATCAGCTATGATGACCCCAAGGTTACCGAGGCAGAAAAGCTTCGCTATGATGCATGTATTACCGCACCACCAGAATTTAAAGGTGAGGGTGAAATTGCCCATCAGACGATTGCAGGTGGCAAGTATGCCGTTTTCCTGCATGAAGGTCCCTATGAGAAGCTTGAAGATGTCTACGCCCGGATCTATCGGGAATGGCTCCCGGAAAGCGGCTATCAGCCCGGGCAATGTATCTGTTTCGAAAAGTATCTGAATTCGCCAGAATCGGTCGATTCTCCGGAAGAACTCAAAACCGAGATATTCATTTCTCTGGAATCATAAGTGCTAGAAGGGGCCGGTGGTACTAAAGCAACCACCGGCCCCGGTTGAACTTATTGCTGTATGCCGGCAATAAAGGTATTTGACGCTTCAATTGCCTCACCCATGCGAGCTACCAGCTTGTCGATCTCGACCTCCAGGTTGGCGAATTCGTTCTGTAGAGAACCGATTGCCTGGGCATTGAGGTTATGTTTGAGAAACAGCACGTTATCATTAAAAATAGTTAAAACCGGCTGCATACTTTTTTCCGCTTTATGCATCCGAGCTATCATTTCATCGTAGCGCTGCTGTGTGGTCTCCAACTGTTTCCTGCTGCTACGGGCGTACTCTTTATTGGAGTACTGTTTTATTTCCTCACGCCACTCGGCAAACAATGCTTCGGATACCTGTTCGACCTTCTTGATGCGCCCAGATACCTCGTCAGCGGCGTCTGAACAAGCTTCATACTCATCATTGAGTCTATCATAGGCCTTCTTCAGGTCGGTTTCTTCCAGGGCAACCACAGAGTTAAACTGTTCAAGCGCCGACTTGAACTGCTCCTGGGCTTCCGATTGAGAATCCCGTGCTTCTTCAACCCGGTCCACCATAATGTCGCGCTTGTGTACCCCCACCTTCTCCATGGCACTGTAATAGGTGCTGCTGCAACCGGCCAGGAAGGAGACAAAAAAGAAGATCAATACAACAAGTCTGAATTTCGAATCGCTGAATGACATAGAAAAACCCTCTCGTATGCGGTAATGAATGAACGGTAATAAACTCCCATTACCCTAGTTCCTTCAGACCGGTATGCAATAAAAATCTTACAGGCGATTATTTTGGGGAACTTTTCCCCTCCTGGATTGTGTTATCTATAAAACGTGTGACAAAATGAGTCAGATTATGGATGACAAGCAAATCATAGCCCGGGTTAAACAGGGTGATATTGAAATTTTTGCAACGTTGGTGGAACGGCACCAGAAATCGCTGCTGAATTTCATCTACAGTCTCACCAGAGACTCGGCCTTGAGTGAGGATCTTGCCCAGATGGTTTTTCTTGCTCTCTTCAGATCAATCGAGGACTTTGACGAGGATGAAGAAACACCTGTTTCCGCCTGGCTCTTTACCGCAGCCCGTAACCTCACCATCAACACGCTGAAAAAAGAATCCCGGCTGGTCTATGGGTATCTCGCGGAGGACTGTTACCATGACAAATCCAGCGACCCTGAGCTGACCGTCATTGCCAAAGAACAGCATCAATTGCTCGAGACCTGTCTGGCGCAACTCCCCCAGCCGTTTCGATCAATTTTGGCAGAAAGCCTTGAGGGGCGAACTATCAAGGAGATTGCCCGGAAAAAGGCACTGCTGCCCGGTACGGTGAAATCACGATTATTCCGAGCACGAAAAAAAATCATTGCCCAATTTAAGTCAGAATATACGAGGTCATTATGAAAGAGATTACTCCCTCAAAACATTTTACCGATCAGGTCATGGACAAAGTGAGACAATACCACGCCCAGCAGACTGCTCCAGCCCGATTTACTGATCTGCTTTTTGAGTCTAGACCTTGCCAGTTGTTGCTCGGTTTGGTGGCATCATGGTTTGCCCTGCTTAATCTTGGTCGAATCCTCTTCAGTCTCTTCTCACCAGTTCTATGCAAATAACAGGAGAAATGACAATGTATAACACGCCACGAAAACCAGGAGTTGCCCTCTTGCTATCACTGCTGATGCCCGGACTTGGTCACCTTTATGGCGGCAACCTGATCAAAGCGATCTGCCTGTTGATCTTCTTCTGCCTGATCCCGCTGCTGCTGGCCCGATTAACCGTCGCCCTGCCATCATCATTCATGGTTTTCGGCATGCTTGGCTCTGTATTGGTCATCCTCGGTATCTATCTCTATGGATTGGTAGACAGTTACCGACTCGCTAAACAAAACGGACAATCGTATCTGAGTAAACCCTACAATACCGGTTTTGTCTATCTGGCCGCCTGGCTGGTCGGTTTTACCTGCATGGTTGCGGCCGACTCCTATATGAAGAATAACATTGTAGAGGCGTACCGAATTGTTGGTTCATCTATGGAGCCGGCGGTGCTCAAAGGTGATTACGTACTGGCCGATAAAACTGCCTATCGCGATCAGCAGGTACGAACGGGTGATGTTGTGATCATGGTCTATCCCGATGATCGCAGCAAGGTACTGATACGTTCCGTTGTCGGGCTTCCCGGAGATGAGATCTCCCTGTCTCCGACCAAGAGGCTCCGGGTACCACACGGCCATGTATTTGTGCGGGGTTCAAATCGTGAAGATGTGTATGACAGTGATCGGTTTGGAGCGGTTGATATGCGTGATATCGTCGGGAAAGTCACCCAGATTTATTTTTCAAGAGCAGAAGACCACATTCGCTGGAAGCGCATTGGCACGCTGGTAAACCAGCAGGCGATAAATTAATTGTAATCAAGATGAACAGCTGTAATGCGATACGCCACCAGCGTTGAAAAACTCCTGAGGTCTCAAACGATAGTATTTGTCTTCTATTTCTTGTGATTGCTCTTCGTAAGGATAGCTCAGCACTTCTTGCAACTCGTTGATCAATGCATAGTCGCCCTCCATGGCTTGCTGGTAGGCAGGGACAATCAACCACTCTCGCCAGGCGTATTTCGGGTTAGTCTGCTTCATTTTCGCTGATAGATCTGCCAGATTACCTTCTTGAAGGACAAGTTCGTGCCAGCTTTTGAGCCAGGCTTGCCATTGCTCATCGAGTTCTGGTGAAGTGGTAACGTAGAAACTCTTTTTCAGTACCGAAAGATCCTCAGGAAGGTTTGATAACTCACGGAAGAGAATGGTGTAATCCACACCGGTATGTACCATCAACTGCAATAATCGCTGAGTTAGTTCATGGTTATATTCAACCAAGCCAAGTTTGCCTGCCCACATGTTCTGGATTTGTTTCTGCATTTCATCGGCAAAGCCTTGACGTACTTTATCGAATTTTTCAAGAGCGCTCGGATCTTCTGCGAGTAGTGGTCTGACCGCTGTCCAAAACATGTGATAATTTGCTTCAGCTGCGACCGGCTGATTGAAGAAAGAAAAGTGTTCGCCACCTCCCGTCCATGGCTGAAACACCGGGTCAAACATTTCACAGAAACCAAATGGTCCATAGTCAAGGGTAAAGCCACCAGCTGCACAATTGTCGCTATTAAAATTACCCTGGCAATAGCCAACCCGCTGCCAATTGGCAACCAGTGAAGTAAAACGCTGACGAAACAGCTGAGCCAACTCGACCAATTGATCACCAAAAGCAAGTTCTTGACTAATGTCGTTTTGGTATTCTCGCTCGATCACATGCGATACGATCATGCGGAGCTCTTCCAGTGCTTTTGGGTGAGCATTGCTGCGAGCACGGCGAGCAAACAACTCGAGCTGACCAACCCGAAGAAAAGATGGCGCTACACGTGTTGAAATCGCCACCGGATTGTCCACCATTATGTCTGGGTCTCTTAAATGAGAATCCTGAGAATACCAAGGCCGACTGACGGTTTCTGTTTTTGAAACATAGAGTGTTAAAGAACGCGATGTTGGGACACCCAGCGCATGCATATACTCTTGCGCCAAAAACTCGCGTACGCTCGAGCGCAGTACTGCACGCCCGTCACCACCACGGCAATAGGGCGTCGTACCACCGCCTTTCAATTGCATTTCCCAGCGCTGCCCGTTGAGTGTTCCTTCAAATATGGATATCGCCCGACCATCACCGTAACCATTACCAGTACCAAAGGGACATTGATTGGTATATTCAGTACCGTAAATCGACAAGGCATAACCGGTCGCCCAGCCAACCTGCCGCATTGGCTCATGCACCGCAGAGAGATCACCAGAAAATAGCTGGCGGAATTCTCTGTTATGCACCAGCCCGTCACTTAACCCAAGTTCCTTAAAAAAGGTGGCGCTGTGGGTGATATACTCTGGTTGTACTAGCGGTGTGGGCGTCACCGGTACGAAATGACCAGAAAACACCTGACGTGCCTGGTGATCCTCACCATCTGCAATGGCATCAGGATCACCATTCAGCGTATCCATCAGTGAATAATCGGCTGATTGCACAAACTCATCGAAGGTTGTGACGCTGGGCTGATCAAATGATTTAGATGTATATAACATTGGTTCAAACTCCTCGGGAAAAAGAGTATGTTTTGTGATTTGCGTGCTCATAATGAATAGTCTCTAATCATTTTTTAATGATAAGACTGGTCGCTAAAATTACCATGCCTGTTGGATGGCAGATAATGAGCAGGATAGGAAAGCCAAGTTTCAGCCTTGCTGAGTGTTGAGAGACGTCTTGATAATTTGAACGTGACAGGAGGGGTAAAAAATGTCAATTTACTCAGGGATGTTTTCTAACGTTCACCAGAAGATAACTCACGCCGATGAACCTATCAGCCACCAACCGTCTATTCATGATCATGGGTTATCTTGCCTGCCTGCTACTGGTTCCGATCTATGTGAATCTTTTTACCCTGTGGGATTATGCCAAACGAACCTTTGGTGATGATCTCGCAGGTTTGCTACCAATCATTGGTACCAGTCTGCTGCTCCTGATAATCGTCCTGGTTGTCAGGAAACGATCAAAAGAAATTCACTCATGGGGGCTCATTATACTGGGCATTGCCATTGCCTGCCTGGCATTGTTCACCACCAATCCAAAGTGGCCGGCCAAAAGAGTCCATGTTGCAGAATATATGATGTTGGTTTTAGTCGTTCGTTATGCCATGTCTTTCAAACTCTCGGGAACCCCACTACTGTTTTTCTCTTTTCTATTTGCAGCCATGCTTGGCGTGCATGATGAAATGCTTCAGGGGTTCAGCCAAAACCGTACCTATGGCATCCGGGACATGCTGGTAAACAGCCTCGGTTCGCTAGCCGGAGCGCTGATCTGGCATGGTGCCGGTTGGTTTGGTAATCTTTCTATTATTCATGCTGATGCTCAATCCACCAGAGATTATGGACCAGTACTTTACCTTTTCTGGCTCATTGCATCACTTCTTCTTGCGGTCTATCCGCTCTACTATTACCGTGGCGTTGAGCTGATTCCATTCTGGCCATTCGTGCCCCTTGGCTCTACCATCGTACTTTTTACCTTCATCTTTTCGCGCATTCCTCATTCCTGGCGCCATGGTGTTCAGGCGATTACGCTCTGTGCACTAGCACTCTGTTCTTACCCGGTCTACAGT
This sequence comes from Desulfobulbaceae bacterium, assembly GCA_004796425.1. Taxonomy (GTDB): domain Bacteria; phylum Desulfobacterota; class Desulfobulbia; order Desulfobulbales; family Desulfocapsaceae; genus MADRE3. The sequence goes on from QZLB01000209.1 coordinate 17,835, forward strand.
CATGTATCGCAGGTTCTTTTTTACTAGCCTCAGCCTCCTGCTCTTTCTTGGACTGGTCACCATCAGTGTCCGAGAACTAAGAACCGATCGTACGATCAATGTCATTGTCATTACGGGTGAGAGCTTGCGAGACGAGCTGGTGAACCCCCAGACCATGCCACGTTTGATGGAGCATGCAGTTCGCGGATATCGCTTCTACAAACATCGAGCGATCTCGGGTTGGACGGGAACCAATATCGTCTCCCTGCTCAGTGGTCTATCACCATTTGATACCGGAGTACATACCAGGGGACAATCTCTCAATCCGGATCAGTTTACGCCACTTGAACAACTTGCAATCGCAGGGTATCAGGTTGAAGGATTGCAAGGTTTCATGAGTATGGATATTTATAAGAACCTCGGCCTTACCATCGATACCACCTACCATGATTTACGTTACGCTCTGGCGCTCAGGAAACAGCAGCGTAAACCATTTTTTACCTGGTATCATTATGTGCATACCCACCTTCCCTATGGCACTGAAGATACAGTCTTGCCAGACTTTGAGGGAAAAGGGCAGCAGGACAGTTTACGGCAGCGAAGGTTAGAACTTGTTCAGACCAAAGCCTCTATTCTGCATGATCAGGCCACCTACACCAGCGAAGATATCCCTGCGGTTCGAAAACTCCAGGAAGCATCCATTGAAAAATTTGACAAGTGGTTGGATGAGCTCTTCATATTTCTGCAGAAAAGTGGACTGGATCAGAACAGTATCGTGATCCTTACTGCGGATCATGGAGATGAACATGGTGAACGGGGTATGGTCGGTCATGCCTCGACCACACTGAGGGGACACCTGCATGAAGAGATTGTCCATGTCCCACTGCTGATCTGGCTGCCACCATCAATTACAGACAAGGTGGCTCAACACAATTCAATGAAATCGACCGATCATCGGGATCTGCTGGTGACCATTTTTGAGCTTCTCGGGCTCTCTCCTGAAATGGAATTGGAGGGAGTCTCTGTTTTCAGCCAGGACTCTAATACCTGGACTGCGATGACCAGCAGCGGTGGTTTTTCTGAACCAGAGCCATCCGCTATTCGCTTTTTTGAGTATGGTACGATCGATGGTCCCTGGAAGTTACTTTCCCGTCACGATCAAGCGGATGGAAAAATCAACAACCGCTTGTATCATCTTGAAGATGATCCCAGCGAACAAAATGACCTGTCCACTCTTCATCCCGAGATCGTAGAGCGGCTCGTGAAACGACTCGAGCCATTGATCAGTAGGCAGATTATTCGACCGGTGGCGGGTAATTATCTGCAGACAGATACCGAATTCTCAGGAGATGCGCCTCCCCGCTGGCTCTTTCCGGAGAGAAGCGGCACCTTCAGTTATAATCAGCTTGCTCCAAACTTCGAACTCCGCTGGAGTGGCCCTGAAAAAGCCCCCTATGTCATTGAGTACTCGGCGACCATTGATGATTCACCAATTAATGGGTTTCTTGAGACGGACGAGAACCGGAAGGATTTTGGAAAAATATCAAGGCTTTACTGGAATACCTGGATCGTCAAGTACCAGATGGTTAAAATACGAGTAAAACAACAGGATGGCCCCTGGAGCGACTGGCTTCAGCTGGAACCGGTGGAGTAATCAAGATCAATGCGTGCCGAATCTAACATCAAAAACGGGCAACTTCTGCTGATCATCCTGATTGTGACCCTCAGCCTTTGTATCTGGTTCTATGGCCTATCCGAATCCCCGGTGAGGCAGCCAGAACAATTCAATCAACAGCAGTATTTGAATAAATTTCTCCGGGAAAACGCCCCCGATTTTGCAGCGGAGCGGGCCCTGGCCGAAGGTTACTGGCTCCGCTATCCCGATATCGGCAGTAATGACTATTTTGGCAAAAACGGTCCCATGGGTTTATACGGTGCCCGAGATCACTTCGAGCAATTTGGTAGAAAGGAGGGAAGAATTTTCGCCCCGCTTATCTCCGAAGAAAAAGGTCCGGCAGAAAAGGCTCTGGCCGAGGCTTACTGGCAAAGATATCCCGCCATAGCCCGAAGCCGTTCCTGGGGCCGTTCAAGCAAACTCGGTTTCCTGGGGCCACGTGATCATTACCACTATATTGGCAAAGCGCAGGGCTTAATCTGGGGCATCGAAGCCCCGCAGAAAACCCAGGCGCCGTAAATCCTTCATTAACGTCCGAGCGATATTAATTGCCACGCATGTTTTACAAACCATTTATCCCTGGTGGATTTGGATGAACGTCCTACAATCAGGGGATTTATATTGACATTATTGTTATATCGGTGCAGATTGTGTTCTGCCTGCATCCAATATACCAGTAACCCAGAGGGAGATAACTGAAATGAAATATTTTTTCTACTGCATTCTTGCGGTGGCTGTCTTGTCTCTTGCACCACACACAAGCCTCGCCTTTACCATGAAACTGGGGGTAGTAACCAAGCCCGGTTCCGCCCAGAACATTGTCGCAGAAAAATTCAAGGAACTGGTTGAGCAGCGCTCCAACGGGGCATTGTCGGTGAAAATATTCCATTCCGCCTCGCTTGGTAATGAGACTGAAATTCTCCAGCAGATCCAGCTCGGAACCATTCAACTCGGGATTATCACTTCTGGTCCATTTGACAGCTTCGATCCCATTGTCCGGGTGATTGATTACCCCTTCCTGTTCAAAGACAGTCAACAGGCGGATGAGATCCTTGACGGTCCACTCGGTCAAGAGATCCTGACTAGTCTTGAGAGTAGTGGTTTCAAAGGTTTGTGCTTTTCGGAAAACGGTTTTCGTAACCTGACCAATTCAAGAAAACCGGTGAACAGCCCAAATGACATCGATGGTCTGAAAATCCGGGTTATGTCTTCCGCGCTTCACAAGGCCATCTGGCAAGCCTTGGGAGCTAACCCCACGCCAATGCCCTGGCCAATCTATACCGAGCTTGAGCAGGGAGTGATTGATGGTCAGGAAAACCCGCTATGGGTTATGGAAGTGTACAAATTCTATGAAATCCAGAAGCACATGACCCTGACCCGTCATGTCTATTCTGCCCACATTGATGTTGCCTCTCTTAACTGGTGGAACAGCCTTGATAGTGACACCCAGGAGCTCCTGCAGAAATCCATGTACGATGCGGCAAAATTCCAACGGGCCGATAACCGGGCAAAAAATGCCCAGCGGTTGGAAATGCTCAAGCAGAAAGGGATGAAGGTCGTTGAAACACCGGATATCGGAGCGCTCAGAGAAAAGGTTTCATCGTTAAAAGAGATTGAGCTTTTCAGCGACCCAAAAGTTCAGTCCCTGTTGACGAGGACGCTCGAAGCAACCAGGTAGTTCGGTTTGACATCATCGTCCCACACTTCAGTACTGGAAAGAGTCAGTCGTCGTTGCAACAGCGCTGTGGAACTCTCTCTGCTGGGTCTGGGCTCATTGATGACCATCATTGTTATTGCCCAGGTTATCTCCCGTTATGGTTTGAACCACTCACTGTTCTGGTCCGAAGAACTGGCCCGCTACTTACTGGTCTGGCTTACCTTCCTCGGCGCAACGGTGGCCTATTTCAGAGGGATGCATCCAGGCGTTGATGTCATATACCGTCGCCTCTCTCCAGAGAACAAAAGATACCTTCGAATTATATCCCACCTGCTTTGTCTGATTCTTTTTTTGGTCATGATCTGGCAGGGAACACAATTCAGTTATTTTGTCCGTTTGCAGATTACCCCCGCACTCAATTTGCCGAAATGGACCATTTTTTCCATTATCCCAATCAGTGGTCTGATCTTTATGCTCCATGGCTTTGCTTTCATCTGGCGTGAGCTTTTCACCGGAGAACATCGCCATGAGTGAGTTCGGGCTGCTGATCCTGCTGGCTGTCTTATTCCTGATAAACGTACCCATTGCCTGCTCTATTGGTATTGTATCGATTATAGCAATTGCTATAAAAGGCGACTTTTCGATGATGGTCGTTATCCAGCGAATGTTTGGCGGTACCGACTCGTTTCACCTGATGGCGGTGCCACTTTTCATGTATGCAGGATTACTCATGGAAAAGGGAGGCATCAGTAGGAGAATAATTGATTTTGCCAATGCACTGGTTGGCTGGCTGCCGGGAGGATTGGCTGCAGTCGCAATTGTTTCTGCCATGCTGTTTGCCGGTATTTCAGGATCGGCTGCCGCCGATACCGCCGCAGTCGGTGCCCTGCTGATTCCAGCCATGAAACGATCTGGCTATGATTCAGACTTTGCCGCCGCAGTTCAGGCCTCGGGAGGTTCGATCGGCGTGATCATACCGCCTTCAATTCCGATGATCATTTTTGGTTTTTTAACCGGCGCTTCGATCGGCAAACTGTTTGCTGCCGGCATCATTCCCGGTATCATAATCGGACTCTCATTGATCATCATTGCCTCAATTCTCTCGCACCGAAACGGTTACAAAGCGGCCGTACCATTTTCTCTATCCCGGATTTTTCACTCATTCTTCAAGTCGCTTCTGGCACTCGGCACCCCGTTGCTGATACTTGGCGGCATCCTGTTTGGGATCTTTACGGCTACCGAATCAGCAGCAGCAGCCGTGTTGTATAGTCTGATTATCGGTGGTTTTGTCCATCGAGAGCTCAAGTTCAGCGACCTCAAGCCGATTTTCATCGAAGGCTCGATTATTGCGGCAATCGTCATGTTTATAATTGCCACTGCCTCGGTTTTCAGTTGGCTGGCCGCCATTGAGGATATCCCCTCCCTGGTTGCCGGAGGCTTGCTGCAGATTTCAGATAACCCGATCATCCTGCTGATTTTGATCAACCTGATCCTGTTGATCGCCGGTACCTTCGTCGAAACAACAGCGGCCCTGATCCTGCTGGTACCGATGATTGTAGCGCTGCAGCCGCAGCTCGGGATTGATTTAATTCACCTTGGTGTCATTATCGTCACCAATCTGGCAATCGGTATGCTCACCCCACCAATGGGTATCTGCCTGATTGTCTCTGGGGCAATTTCGGGTGATTCAATTAGTGCAATCAGCCGCAGGATTTTGCCGTTTTTGATGATTTTGATTGTTGACCTCCTGTTGATCACCTTTTATCCTCCACTCACCATGTTCCTTTCATCACTGGTAGGTAATTGATATGATGAGTCCGCAAGAAAAACAGAAGATTGCTGAGAGAATCCACCAGGAAATTACCAAGACCGAGCTGGATATTGCCCGACTTGAAGCCGCCAACAGTCCCGTTTCACCTGATAATGCCATTGGCCGGATTTCCCGGATGGAGGCCATTAATGCCCGCGCAGTCAATAACTCGGCGCTGCTTCTGGCGCAACAGCGGCTCAGAGGGCTGAAAAGTGCCATGTCAAACTTGAACGAACCCGAGTTCGGTAGCTGCGTTGAATGTGGGGATCTGATCTCACTTGAGCGGATCCTGTTGATGCCTCATGTGAAAATGTGCGTTGGCTGTGCGGAGCAGTACGAATCATAACACCCCAATCTACACTTTCTTCATTTTTGTCATTTTACGACTGTGTTGTCTTGCCCGATGACCTGATTCTGTTTGACCAAAACTGAGAAGGGAGATTCGTAACCAACTGATATCAAGCTTTTTTCAGAATTATCAGACCTTCCCTCGCTACGAAATAATGACCTGGTACGCAAGTTGCTTTTCCTGGGAAAACTACATTTCCAATAGATACAAGGAGTTTATCATGTCAAAAAAAAATGTTGAGAATCTGCTGATTGCAGGTGGGGAAAATGAGTCATTCAGAAGTAAATACGATAGCGTGAAAACCAAGGAGGCCTTTATTGAGCTGGCTGCTGAGGACGGGTACGAGTTCAGTATCGAAGATCTTGACCTGGTGCTCCAGGAGTCAGGCGATTCCTTCGAATCTTTCGGCAACCCGCCCAAACGGATGATTTGGTGGACCTAGCAATCTAACGGTGTGCACGAGCACCAGCTACACACCATAAAAGCGAAGGAGAAACAGTATTACCGAATAGCTGAACACCGAGATCAGGGTGGTCATCACGATGATCGCCCCTGATAGTTCGGCATCGGACTTCAATTGCTGAGCCATAATATAAGATGCCGTGGCCGTCGGAGCACCGGCAAGAATCACCCCCACCGCCAGTTCAAGACCGGAAATACCGAGCAGTAAAAGAGTCAAAACGGTAATCAGCGGTGCTAAAAACAGTCTAGTAACCGTTGCCAGAGAGGTTTTTATCATCTCACCTTTGAGCTTGTCTCTGGAGAGAGAAGCTCCGATGGCAATCAATGCCAGGGGCAATGACATTCCGGTTAAGATATCCAGCGAGCGACTGAGAACAATTGGTACCGGGATATTGAAAAAACTCCACAAAATGCCAATAAATGACGCTATAATAAGTGGGTTGAGGGCAAGCTGGTACGCCCAGAAACTGCGACCAAGTTTGTGCTCACCATTCTGCTGAGGTAAAAGCAACCCGACCACCGCCAGAAAATTATAGAGCGGAACAAGGAAGCCAACCAGGATGCCGGCAATAGCTAAACCACTCTCACCATAACCATTGTAAACGATAGCCAAACCGAAATAGACAATATTGCCACGAAAGGAAGCCTGGCAGAACGCCCCTTGAGATTTTTCCGGATACCCCATTAATCGAGCAAACAGAAAGCTGGCACCGAACACTGCCACGACAGAAATGATCATCCCCGCGAGCAACCGGGGGTTAAAACTTGCTGAAAAATCTGCGGTTGCAATCTTATAGAACAGTAAGGCGGGCAGGGCAACATAGTAGATCAGCCGGTTCAATTGAAAGAGAAACTCCTTACCGACCAGACCAGCTTTCCGCAATACATAGCCAACCCCAATCACCACAAAAACCGGCAGTACGATCAGTATGATCTCACTCAGCAGTACCATCTAAATTTCCTTTGCCACACGTTATGCATTCAGCCCAACCTCAAGATAAGCAGTGGTGTAGTCCTGCCACTGATCGATGATGGTACCTCTTCAATATATTCCCAGCTATGCTTCTGGTAAAACCGCTGCGCATGCGGATCTGCAAGAACCTTGATACTTTTGATCTGGTTTTGTTCAAGCCAGCTCAGAAGATGATCGAGCATTGCCTTGCCATAACCCTGCCCGATAGCAACGGGCCTGACAAACATATGCTCAAGCCACCAGCCCTTTGCCAAAGTAAAACCCAAGAACTCCAGATCACTGGACAAAAATACCAGTGAGTAATACCCGACAATCTGTTCCGCTGATTCAATCACCTGGACCGTATTGCTCTTAATATAGTCTGCGGTAATGGTCAACTCCTCTTGCCACACCTCCATGTAGGATGGTGGGTACTTCCAATACCCCTTTGACTCCCTTGACAATTCGCTCAAAAGTGCAGCCTCATCGAGCAACGCTTCACGTATTATTGTTTCAGATCGGAACACCATGATTCCTATTCATAGCAGAATTACCATCACCTTGAAACGGCAGAAGAATCCCAACCGTGAAAAACAGCTCAACATACCAGACAAGTGCCACACAA
>QZLB01000022.1 GCA_004796425.1 Desulfobulbaceae bacterium
GAGTAGGAAAAGTTTTACAGGTTATTGGACCTGTAGTAGACGTGGAATTCGAAGCAGGCAACCTGCCGACCATCATGAGCGCGCTCATGATCAGCAACCCAGCAATTTCTGATGTCGCTGATAACCTGGTTGTCGAAGTTGCCCAGCATCTTGGTGACAATGTCTGTCGATGTGTTGCGATGGACCAGACTGACGGTCTGGTTCGTGGCATGGAAGCACGCGACTCAGGCGAGCCGATCACCATTCCCGTTGGTGAGCCGGCACTTGGCAGGATCATGAACGTCGTTGGCCGACCAGTTGACGGTCTCGGAGAGATTGATGCCAGCAAGACCATGCCAATCCATCGTCCGGCACCTGCCTTTACCGATCAGGATACCGAAGTACGTGTTCTGGTTACCGGTATCAAGGTTATCGATCTTCTCGTTCCATTCCCACTTGGTGGTAAGATGGGGCTGTTCGGTGGTGCTGGTTGTGGAAAGACCGTTATCATGATGGAAATGGTTAACAACATCGCCATGCATCACGGTGGTATTTCCGTATTCTGTGGTGTTGGTGAGCGTACCCGTGAGGGTAACGATCTTTACCATGAAATGAAAGATTCAGGTGTACTGCCCAAGGCGGCCCTGGTTTATGGCCAGATGACTGAGCCTCCAGGAGCGCGTGCACGTGTTGGACTGACCGGTCTGACTGCTGCAGAGTACTTCCGTGACGAGGAAGGCCAGGACGTTCTGTTCTTCGTTGATAACATCTTTCGTTTTACCCAGGCAGGTTCTGAGGTGTCAGCACTTCTCGGACGTATTCCATCTGCGGTTGGTTATCAGCCGACGCTGGCTACCGACCTTGGTGCGCTCCAGGAACGTATTACTTCAACCACCAAAGGATCCATTACTGCGGTACAGTGCGTTTACGTACCTGCTGATGACTTGACCGATCCGGCACCCGCAACCACCTTTGCGCATCTCGATGGTACGGTTGTTCTCTCCCGTCAGATCGCTGAGCTCGGTATCTATCCTGCGGTTGATCCATTGGATTCAACTTCCAGGATTCTTGATCCGAACGTAATTGGTGAAGAGCATTACGCGGTCGCTCGTGGTGTTCAGGTTACCTTGCAGAAGTACAAGGATCTCCAGGACATCATCGCGATTCTCGGTATGGACGAACTTTCTGAAGAAGATCAGATGCTCGTTTCCCGTGCTCGTAAGATTCAGAGATTCCTGTCTCAGCCATTTACCGTTGCTGAGGTTTTCACCGGTATGGCTGGAAAATTCGTAAAAGTAGAAGACACCGTTGCAGGTTTTAAAGAGATCCTCGATGGAAAGCACGATGATCTGCCGGAGACCGCGTTCTATATGGTTGGCGGTATCGACGAAGCGATTGAAAAGGCAAAGGCTGAATAATTCTGCTGACGAGAGGTTAGATCAATGGCACAACAGATAGCATTAGAAGTAGTGACTCCGAGTGGTGCAGTGGTCAACGAGGATGTTGACATTGTAAATGCACCCGGTTACGGAGGTGACTTCGGTGTTCTGGCTAACCATGCGCCGTTCCTCTCAACTATTAAGATAGGTATTTTGTCCTATGAAACCGGAAAGAAACGCGAATATCTTATGATTAGCGGTGGTTTCTGTGAGGTATCAAACAATAAAATTACCTTTCTGGTAGAGAGTGCAGAGTTTGGCAACCAGATCGATGTAGATCGGGCCATGAAGGCCAAAGAACGAGCTGAGAAGCGTCTTGCAAAAGCTGATGCACACGATGATTCAGTAAATGTCGCCCGTGCCGAAGCGGCACTGAAGAGAGCAATTGCACGATTAAAGGCTTCGAAAGTCAACTAGCTCTCGGTTCGTTTTAAACAGAAAAGGCCGATATTCCTTCTGGAATATCGGCCTTTTCTTTATCCTCGTTGGTTTCACATTAGCAGTGGCCAACACATTTATTTACTGCGGCAGGCTATAATTGTGCAGTATTGGCGTTAATATATTCGAGAACACCGTCTGAAATCTGTTGCGTCAAAATTTCTATAAACTGGTTGTTGGCAAGGAGTTGGGCATCTCTGGGATTGCTGATAAAAGCCAGTTCAATTAAAATCGCCGGCATCTCTGCCCCTATAAGGACATAAAACGGGGCCTGTTTAACCCCCATATCTTTGAGCACATAAGGTTTTGAATTCATGCCACTCTCAATGGAGGAGTGTACCTGCTGTGCCAGTCGGGCCGATTCGTTGATCTTTGAGTTCTGCATGATCTCAGATAAAATATCCTGGAGATCACTCATCTGATGAGTGGATGTAGCATTTTCACGTGCGGCCACACGCATGGCCTCTTCACTGGTACTTAGATTAAGAAAATAGGTTTCAAAACCGCTCACTTTCGGCGACGGATGTGCATTCACGTGAAGAGAAATGAAGAGATCGGCATCATTAGTGTTCGCAATAGCAGTGCGCTCCTCAAGGGGGAGAAAGCGATCATCTTCTCTGGTTAAAATTACTTTTGCGTTGTATTTCTGTACCAACTGGGTTCCGAGGCTTTTTGCCACCTTTAAGACGATATCTTTCTCTTTCATACCAAAGGCAATTGCCCCCGGATCTTTTCCACCATGACCAGGGTCAATCACAATGGTCCTTACCCCGAGCCCAAGCTGCTGAGCAAGTGAAATTGGTGGGGAGGAAGCGATGGTATCCGGCTTTTGTGGCCGGGTCGATGCCGAACTGAGGTGCGGTGGGCTTTTTTTGTGATCCCTTAGAACTACAACGGCATCGACCGTCTGTTTTTCTTCGACGGAACTTTCTGGTGAGTCACTGCCAGATTGGGCAGGTGCCACCGCTACCGCAGTTCCTTCTGTGCGACGCTCGATTTGCGAGGGTACCCCAGTAATCGGTGGTTTAACCTTTGGCCTTATCGGCTGAGGTGATGCGATTTGTATTCTGGGTGACGATTGACGGGTCGTTTGTCGAGCAACAACGGATTGTCTTTGAGAAGGTGCGGCCACCCTGTCGCCTTTTACGTCGATCACGACCCGAAAGGGGTCGGGAAGACTAAAAATCTTATATGAAGAAATTGATTCGATATCCAGTACGACACGCACGGTATCGGGACTGTATTGCCCGGTTCGAACCCTTTTGAGCAGGCCATCTTCTATTGGTACCGGCGAGCGGTATCGTGGCTCAATATAGCTGTTCTGGAAATCTATATAGAGCCGTCGTGGTTGCTTACCAATTTCCTCCAGCAGCTCTTCACGGTATGTGACTGCTCCTGAAGCCTTGATTACCACTCGGGTATAGTTATCAGACGACCAGTATTTAACCGGCAAAACATTGGTAAGCTTTTTCAGCTGGGAGCTGTCAATCATGACGCTCGGCAGTGGAATATTGTGCTGCTGGGAAAGCTGTTTGAGCATGGTAACAGCGGGTGTGTGCATATCTCCATTGGGATAGTGGGAGACAACTCTACCGAAGGATTTGGCAGCGCGTTTCGGGTCGTTCACTTCTTCGAGAAGAATTGAGCCGACTGCATAATAGGCATCATCGGCCAGTCGGTGGTTGGGGAAGAGTGAGCCGACATCACGATAATATGAGATCGCTTCTCCAAGATCGATGCCTTCACCAAATCGCTGGTACATGTCGAAGTACATCCTGCCAAGCATAAAGAGGCAGGATGAGGCAAAATCGGATTTTGGTTCGGCTAGGTAGATCCTGCGAAAATTGCCGACACCTTTCAGCCAGTTGTCTCTTGAATTACCAAGGTTCTTCTGTGTTTTTAGTTGATTATAAAAAAATTTCGCCTGGTCATAATGGGTCTGCAGGTCAGGCTTACCTTGATACCGAACCTGATCTGTCGCATATAATGACGTGCAGATAAAAAGCAGGAAAAAGGCGAGAAAGAGGACGTGGATGGTACGAAAAAACTTCATTTGATTCATGCGGCAAAAGATGATCACGCTAATTTACGCTCACCACAGTTCATTAGTGAAGGTGGACTGACAGCTCAACTATACATAATCAGCTAAAATATCGCAAAAAAAAGATCATATTGCCAGGTTGACCGTATACTGACTATGATTTCTGGATCATTTGTTCGAGTTTATAGAGCAAATCAATAGCCTGGCGGGGGCTGAGATCATCGATACTGGTGTTGGCAATGACCTCAACGACCGGATGGTTAATCGCACCAAATAAAGAGAGTTGGCTGGGTTTCTTGTCTGGTCTTTTTTGGGCAACAGTTTTGGGCCCAGACGCACTATTGGTGTATTGGTAATCACTATCTCCTTGTTCGATTTTTTTCAGAATTTCGGTGGCTCGTTCAACAACATGACCTGGGACACCGGCCAATGCGGCCACCTGAATTCCGTAACTGCGGTTAGTCCCTCCAGGAACAAGCTTATGGAGGAAAATGATGGTCTCATTCCATTCTTTCACTGCAATAGAATAATTCTGGACCCGCTCCTGTTTGCGGGCAAGATCAGTGAGTTCGTGGTAATGGGTCGCGAAGAGGGTTTTAATCCCAACATCATCCTTGGTAACCAAGGCCTCTGTAACGGCCCATGCTATTGACAAACCATCATATGTTGAGGTTCCGCGACCGATTTCATCCAGAATTACCAGGCTCCTGGGTGTTGCATTATTCAAAATGTTGGCCGTTTCACTCATTTCAACCATGAAGGTTGACTGTCCCCGTCGAAGATCATCCATGGCACCGACGCGGGTAAAGATACGATCGACAACACCGATTCGAGCCGATTCTGCGGGTACGAAACTACCCATCTGAGCCATCAGGACAATCAAGGCAGTCTGTCTGAGAATTGTCGATTTACCTGCCATATTGGGTCCGGTAATGATCAGGACCTGGTTATTTTGGTGATCGAGAGAAACATCGTTGGGAACGAATTTACCCGCCGGCAGGGTGCGTTCGATGACCGGATGCCTCCCTTCTTTTATTTCAATATCATCAGTGTCAGTAATTTCGGGGCGTACATAATGGTAGAGTCGGGCGATCTCTGCCTGACTTGCATACACATCAATCTCGGCGAGCAAGTGTGCCGTCCTGATGATCCGATGGCTGGCAGCAGCCAGCTTTGATCTGATTTCGACAAAAAGTTGGTATTCCAAATCAAGTCGATGTTCCTGGGCATTGAGTACCTTGTTTTCAAATTCTTTGAGCTCAGGGGTGATAAATCGTTCGGCATTAACCAGTGTCTGTTTTCTGATGTAATGCTCAGGAACCTTATCGCTGTTTACCTTACTGACTTCTATAAAGTACCCAAAGACCTTGTTAAATCCTATCTTCAATTTGGGGATTGCCGTTCGCTCGCGCTCCTGGTGTTCGAGCTCAAGAATGAGTTTCTTACCATCTCGAAGGAGGGTCAGAAGATCATCAAGCTCTGCATGATAACCGGGACGAATCAGGTTTCCATCTCTCAGCGTTGCCGGCGGTTCATCATTTATGGACTCTTCTAGCAATTGATGCAGGTCAGCGAGTTGGTCAAACGTTTCATCGATATTGATTAAGTTGGTGGTTTTACATTGAGCTAAAAGGTTTTTGATCTCAGGGAGCTTGGCAAATGATTCCTTCATTGCCAAGCAATCTCGTCCATTGCCCTGACCGAGCACCATGCGGCTATTTAGTCGTTCGATATCCCGGATTGAACCGAGCGCTTCGCGAAATGCGTTTCTGATCGCGCTGTTCTGGTAAAGATGTGATACACCATCCAGTCGATCTTTGATCATTTGCGGATCCTGCAAGGGAAAGAGTAATTGATTCTTGAGTAGCCTCGCACCCATGGGAGTACAGGTACGATCGATTACAGAAAGCAGAGAGCCATCTCGTTTTGCCCCAACAAGTGTTTGGATTAATTCTAGGTTTCGTCTGGAAGCATCATCGATTATCAGCGTGGAGGAGAGATCGATGGGGCGGAGCGACTCCAGATGAGCGAGATCAGCTTTCTGGGTGTCGTTTATATATTCAAGTACGACGGCTGCCGAACGAAGGCCGACCGTATAGTTTCCACAGCCGAAGCCATTGAGGTTAATCACCTGAAAATGTTCACAGAGCTCATCATGACTATAGGAAACCGTGGGGGCAGCATCGGGTAATTGGGTAACGCAGATTTCAGGAATGATCACCCTTATCTGGTCAACAAGGGTGGAAAGTTGTCCACCGTCTTCCCCTGGCAGGAGGAGTTCTGCAGGATTCATCCGGCCGATAAGATCAATGATGGATTCGGGTGTTGATTCGCTATCCTCGAATTCGCCAACACTAAAATCACCGGTGCTCACATCAAGAAAACTGATTCCCCACTTTCGGTTGGTATCCTTCTCAGAGCAAACGACCGCGCAGACGTATCGATTTTCCTTATCATCAAGCAGCTGGTCGTCGGTCACCACGCCGGGTGAGACGACTCGTATCACTTCTCGTTTGACGATGCCTTTGGCCTGGGCCGGATCTTCGGTCTGTTCACAAATGGCTACTCGTTTCCCGGCATTGACCAGCTTGGCGATATAGTTCTGGGCTGCATGATAGGGCACTCCGCACATCGGTACCTTTTCGGCATCACTCTTATTATTTCTTGAGGTCAGGGTAATACTGAGGATTTCTGAAGCTTCTATGGCATCTTCAAAAAACATTTCATAGAAATCACCCATCCGATAGAACAAAATAGCATTGGGATGATTATGCTTGATTTCGAGATACTGCTTGAGCATCGGGGTGAGTTTTTCTGGTACTTTCATGGGTGATTGATTTCAGGATTCCTTGGTAAAAAGTGGTAAGAGGGTGTCAAAGGTGTGCTCGATATGCTGCGGTATCGTTCTGATCTCGGAAACAACGGTCATGAAATTGTGATCACCCTGCCAGCGCGGCACAATATGAAAATGGATATGATCATCGATCCCGGCACCAGCATCGCTGCCTAAGTTCAAGCCGATATTGAAACCATCGGGAACAAGTACCTGCTTCAGTATTGCGGTTGCTTTTCGTAGCCATGACATCAATTTCTCAGATTCTTCCTCGTTAAGATCAGTGATGCAGGGAACATGACGGGCCGGGGCGACGAGGAGATGACCATTTGTGTATGGAAAACGGTTCAATAAAATGACTACCCCCCCACCCTGGTGGAGTAGGAGAAACTCTTTGGCATGAGCTTGACTGGTCGGTGGCTCGAACAGGCAGGTGCCTGGTTCCTGATCGGGGGAGACGATGTGTTCCATCCGCCATGGGGTCCATAAGGTATTCATCTGTTCTGCGGTAGTTTCTGTATTTTGGCCTGCAGACCGGTCTCAGTAATCTCTATTGTCGCATAAGTGCCAGGGTGACCATACTGGCCAGTTGGTTGAAAACTGCCGGGATTGATCATCATCATGCTCCCAAACTGACGAATTACCGGATTATGGGTATGGCCGAAGACAACACAATCAACATCGGAAAATTGTTCAAACAGTCGCTCTTCAATGTTGTGATACATTCCGGCACCGTGGCAGATTGCAAAACGATAATTATCGATATTAACCACGCGACTTGCCGGAAGGGCTTGGGTGGTGGCTGGGTGGCACATATTTCCATGGACTGCATACAGTTGTTTTTTTTTGAAAACCTCTAGTACCGATAATGATGTGATATCTCCTGCATGGAAAATAATCGAGCAGTTGGAAAACACCATATTGACAGAACGCAGATACTGTTCACTGGGTTCTGAGAGGTGGGTGTCAGAGAGTATGCCAATTCGTGTTGCCATCGTTTGTTTGTATCCTTATTGTGGAAACCATTATAACGATCACTTCACTCAAGGGTTACAAAAAAACGATTCAATTAAGGATATTTTTTGTGACCAGAAAGGTGTGCGATCTGAAGCAGGGTTACATAGGTCTTGCGTTACCTCCGGTATCAGTTGTATATTGACAGATCTGTATTTACTATCATCTGTTTTATTACCTATCATATAAGGGGCATCTTTGTGCACCCAGGAGATTTATATGTTTAGCGCATCAGATTTACGGAAAGGATTAAAAATCCAGATTGACGGTGAACCATATATCATTGTTGACTTTGAGTTTTCAAAGCCAGGCAAAGGGCAGGCGTTGTATCGTTGCAAACTTAGAAACATGATCAGTGGCAACCAGTTTTCCAACACCTACCGCTCAAATGACAAGTTTGAAAAAGCTGATCTTGAAGAGCGAAAAATGCAATATCTCTATAACCAGGATGATGAATATCATTTCATGGATACACAGAATTATGAACAGCTTTTCCTGACCAGGGAACAGCTCGGGGATAATATCAATTATCTCATGGATAATATGGAGGTGCAGGTGCTCTTTTTCGGTTCACGACCAATTGATGTCAGCCTGCCGATTTTTGTTAATCTTGGTGTAACCAAGGCCGATCCATGGGCGCGGGGTGACACCTCCGGTACCGATACCAAGCCGGTTACGGTTGAAACCGGTTATCAACTCCAGGTACCACCTTTTGTGGAGGAAGGTGACAAAATTCAAATCGACACCCGGACCGGGGAATATGTCACCCGGGTAAAAGAGTAAAACAATGCTCACCCGCGAAGGGCTGCAACTCCGCGCAGCCCTTCTTCATTCCATCAGATCATTTTTCAGATCCCAGCAGTTTCTTGAAGTGGATACTCCCGTACGGCAGCCGGTGGTGATTCCAGAGAGCACGATCGATCATCTCCCATCCGGAGAATGGTATTTACAAAGCTCACCAGAGCAGGCAATGAAGAGATTGCTGGCCGCTGGCAGTGGCAATATCTTTCAACTGGCACCTTGCTTTCGACGTGGTGAACGGGGGCAGAGACATCTCGAAGAGTTCCTCATGCTGGAATGGTATCGGATGGATGCGGACTATGATGCGCTGATGCAGGACTGTCGGGATCTGATCATCACGGTTGTTGCTGAACTGTCCGGTGAGCCGAGTTCTCAAAAATTAATCGCTGACTCTGCTCTTCTGAAAAAGAATCTGCAGCAACCATGGCAGCGGGTCACGGTTCATGACGGGTTTCTCCGATATTGTCCGGTCAGTGTTGAAGAGGCCCTGGCCACGGGTTGTTTTGATGAGATGCTGGTAGAATATCTGGAACCAAATCTCGGGGTACGAAATCCGGAGTTTCTTGTCGATTATCCTCTCAGCCAGGCCTCTCTTGCTCGGAAAAAAGCGGGAGATAATGCGCTTGCTGAGCGGTTTGAACTGTATTGTGATGGTGTTGAACTAGCCAATGGATTCAGTGAATTGACGGACAGTAGTGAGCAGAGGATTCGTTTTGAGGAAGAGCTTGAGCGCTCTGGAGATGATTTCTCTATGATGCCTGAGCGGTTTCTCAAGGAGCTGGATAAGATAGACCGGGCAGCCGGTATTGCCTTCGGTGTTGACCGTTTTCTTATGTTGTTAATGGCCGCCCCAAACATCGAAGATGTGGTGAGCATGGCGCCTTCAGACTGGTTTTGAAGGTCGATCGATTATGAGTGTACAACTTTTTCGTGGGGAAGCCAGGGGGCTGCCGGTAACAGGTGATAAGGATGGGTTTGGACCGCTCATAGAATAGTCTGGTAATAATTGATAAAGGCGAATAAGCTATGATTATGATTCTCAGACAATTGCTGCAGAGCTCATTTCAGAAACACCAGGGCCCAATTACTAAACCGCAAAGGTAAGGGGGTAATTAATACGATGCAGACCAAGTCTATGCCCCAACCCGATGAAGCGCTCCAGATCCTGCTCGAAGGAAATAATCGGTTTGTTTCAGGAGACAATCACTATCCCAACCACAGCCCTGAACGCCGTCGGGCGGTGGCAGGTGGTCAGAGCCCCATTGCAGCCATTCTGAGTTGTTCCGATTCCCGGGTTCCTCCCGAAACAATATTTGACCAGGGTATCGGTGATCTATTTGTGATTCGGGTGGCAGGTAATATCATTGGAGTTCATTCTCTTGGTAGTATTGAATATGCGGTAATGCATCTGAAGACCCCTCTGGTAATGGTGATGGCTCATTCATGTTGCGGTGCAGTCGGTGCCGTTGCCAATAAGGTGCCTCTGGAGGGGCATATGGCCAGTTTTGTCCCCGCTGTGCAGGCAGCTATTGAAAACTGTAATGATGAAGCGGGGGATTTGGTTGATAATGCCGCTCGCATTGTAGCCAGAATGGTCGCCACACAAATTGCTACTTCCGAGCCGATTATTGCAGATTATGTCAAAGCTGGCCGGGTAAAGGTCGTCACTGCGTATTATGATTTGGTAAGTGGTGAGGTTACCTTGCTGTAAAGAGCAGTTGTCCTTGAGGCAGATGATATGAAGTCTGCTCTAAGGCCAGCTTCGTACAGGAAGCTGAGCGGTTGGTTTCAATTCTATGGTCGGAGTGGGCTGATTTGGCTGATGCTGATTATCGGCTCTTGTTCATCTCTTGATGAGCCCGTGTTACCAGCTTCAAACAGTGTGCTGGCAGAAAATCGGTCCATTATCATTGGGGGACGACTCATCACTGCCCCTGTCATCACCTTTTTTGTCTCAACTTCAAGGGCGTGGATTGTTAAAAGAGACAGCGATCATGAATCACCGCAACAAATAAGTGTCAACGAACTCCTGACTCAAACAACACCAAATACTCCCATCGAGGGAGTAATGGCAGCATTTTCCTTTGACTCTTTGCGATCACTGCAGGATTATCAGACCGATCAGCATGTTGATACGACCGAGGACTTTTGTATGGAACTGTCGGAGGATTGGGCGCAGAATTATTGCTTTAACGGGAGCCATGAGCAAACTCGTATATTGATACCACGACGCTTTATCCTGATTGAAAAAAACTATCTATCCCGAAATTCTGTCCATCTTTCATATTATGGTGGAATGGAACAATCCCTTGGTGATGCGGCGAGAAAGATGATGCAGGAGCAACGTTTTCCCAATCGATTGTGCCATGGTGAGCAAACGATCGGGAAGAATCGATTGTGTAGTTATATCAATCAGATAGGAAATGATCTTTATGTGGTCTGGAGTGGATCTGAAGAAGAACCGTTTCCTATCGATTACTCCGATCCGAAACTGTTTATCATTGACTACCTTCTCGGCTCAGAATGAACAGTGGTTGCAGTCAGTTCGTGGGAATGATTCTGAGTCACTTATTGCCATTCATCTGATCATGGGAAGCGTGTTATGGTGATGGGAACCAGGTTGTCCGCCGTTTCGGGGTGACCTGGCATCGTGAATCGTAAAAAAAGACTGAACATGGGGCAACAGAAACGGACTGTCATAAAAACGACTGCAGTAGCACCATGCGGGTTGAATTGTCGGTTATGTCGAGCGTATAACCGGGCAGAAAATCCCTGTGGCGGTTGTCGCTGTCCTGATGATAATCAGAAATTTGGTTATTGCCTTACCTGCAAAATAAAGAATTGTTCGCAGCTTGCCAAAAAGCGCTTGAAATTTTGCTCTGATTGTCGCGAATTTCCCTGCAAGAATCTGAAACAATTAGATAAAAGGTACCAAACCAGGTATGGCGTCACTATCGTTGACAACCTGGTACAGATAAAGAAGTATGGTGTCAGATATTTTGTAAATAAAGAGCATGAAAAATGGGCCTGTCCATGCTGTGCGATATTGCTTTGCATGCATAAACCGAGATGTGTTTCCTGTGGGTATCAATGGCAAGAGAAGTAAAGTAGGGAGGATGCGACAAGGACGAAACATGCACCGCACTATTAAATTCTATGCAGATAATGGTTGAAGATTTATCGAGGCCCGATGTGGAGGTTTTCCTCAAGGAGCACCTTCGCCATATGGTGCAGGTGACGCCACCAGGTTGTGTTCATGCGTTGGATCTTGAAGCTTTAAAAAAGCCTGAGATTACATTCTGGACTATTCGAGAAGCAGGACAGCTCTTGTGCTGTGGCGCACTCAAAAAACTCACCTCTACCGAGGTCGAACTGAAGTCAATGCGAACCGCCCCGGAAGTACTTGGTCGAGGTTTTGCCTCTCAGTTGCTCAAACACCTTATCCTGGACGCCCAAAAGGATCGATATCAACGCATTTATCTGGAAACCGGCTCCTATGAAGCCTTTGAGCCAGCCCGAAAACTCTATGAAAAGTTTGGCTTTATTTATTGCGATCCCTTTGCTGATTATCAAGCGAGCGTCAATAGTGTCTACATGGTATTGCAGCTCTCAGGTGTCGATTTTACTGACTATTGAACAGTGGTTATAAGGATTCGTTTCTGGCAGTTAAGCCCCGAGCTGATCGAGACGAATGATAAGATTAAAACGCACACAATTTTGGGGTGAAGACGATGACGATGATCGTTTGATCCTTCAGGTCCTCGCGGGTGAAAAAACGGCGACTGCCGGCCCCACCGTGGATTACGATACTCCGTACGGACCCTATGATGATGGTGGTTATGAAGCTGGAGATCTGGTTGAGGTGTGTGATTTAAAGAAGAGACTTCGGTGTATTATCAATATTACTGAGTGCTACCATACAAGCATTGGTCAAATACCAGAGAAATTATGGCGGGGTGAGGGCAACCGCTCTGCTGCAGAGTTTAAGGAAAACCATCGCTACTGATGGCCGAAGCCTGAAGTAGATGACGATTTTATGATTACGGTAAACCATTTTGAGTTGGTAGATGCGGTGGGGGCCCCTGATAATAGACAAAAGGAGAAATCATGATTTTTCTCAATGAGCATGCGCGCTCAATTCCTGCGAAAATCTTAATGGCTCTGGGTGTCTTGACTGGTATTATCACCGCAATACTTTTAGTAA
>QZLB01000080.1 GCA_004796425.1 Desulfobulbaceae bacterium
AGAAGCGGTTGTAAAATTGCCGCAAACCCGAGAACGGACATATTGACTACTCCGCCAACCGCACCTGGTGCTTCTGGATGATTGACTTCACGTGACCAGGCAAATCCAATGATAAGTGCTCCTGAAAAAAGCCCGATCAAACCGAGGACAGGATAAAAAAGGATAACGGGAAGATCGATGAACAAAAAGAGAGCCCAGCACAAGGTGGTCAGGATTGTCGCTGTCAGATAGGGTGCTTTACGCTTGCCCATTCTATCGGAAATTGCCCCGAGCAGCGGTCCGCCAATGGCAAAGGTGATCTGCATAGTCGAGGTCAGAAGGGCTGCACTTGAACGATCCAGTCCATGAATCTGTGTGAGGTACGGTACACCCCACAAACCTGCAAAGACCAATACCGGAGCGGTTGATAAACCTCCAGCAAAGAACAGGAACCAGGTTTGGCGATTGGTGACGGCTAATTTCAACGCCCTCTTTGAAGATAAACGGTTCCGGTTTTCGTCACGCTTATAGGCGTGACTTTTGAACCCATATTCCTCTGGGTCGTCCCTGATAATCAACCAGGAGGCTGCGGTGAGAATCAGGGCGAGGACACCAGTGAATGCCATTACCGTTCGCCAGCCAAACAGAGAAACCCCTTCAGACAGTGGTACTCCAGCCATTACTCCACCGATACACCCCACCAGCAGGGCAATGCCTGTCACACTTGCAAAGCGCCTGGCAGAAAACCAATGGGCTGCCAGCTTCATCATGGTTACAAATGCTACCGCCACAGACGCCCCGATCAGGAACCGGCCAAGATAGGCTACCCAGAGGTTTGGGCTGAAGGCAAAAATCACTATTCCCAATGTCGTAATCATGCAGGCAATGGTATTCACCTTACGCGGCCCGACACTATCCACCAGCAGGCCGGTCGGTATCTGCATTGCCGCATAGGAGTAAAAGTACGTCGCTGAAAGATTTCCCATCAAAGCGCCACCTATTGCAAAATCTCTCATGAGCTCGTCGACCATGACCGCTGGGGCCATTCTCTGGAAAAAACCGATGAAATATAACAGGGCCACCAGACCCCACATGAGCCATGCCATCATAAGGGGGGGATGATCTGTCATCGAGCCTTTTTTTATCACTGAATCTGTTCCTTTCTCTTTATTTGCCCGTTAACAGCAGACATAAAAAACTCCTTTACTCCACCAATGATTAAAACGGTGAATCTCAAACGAATTGATATCAAACCTGTTTCTTCAAGCAGGATAGTGATAACAAATCAACGAATTTCAATCACCATCAAAGTTTCCTTGGAACAGACACTCTGTTGGTTGGGAGGTGAAGCGTTGTAAGGTGTGGTTATCCCTCCCATGAATACCGAGATCCAGATCTGCCGCGGTAAACAGTTGCTACTATGATGTTTTTCTTGCCTAACTCATTTTATCGGCTAATATAAAGCGACCACTTTTCACCCTGAAATTCTTTGTTCGTCTTATCTGATTTCTTTAGATTTTTGAGTTTTTGATTTTCTTCTGGTTATGGGCATCACAAAACCCAGACCTAATCGTCCACGCAAGAGGAAACGAACATGCCCTACTACTCACCGATCAAAAAAATAGAAACAAAAAAGATGAGGCATCGAACAATCTCTAAACTCCAGCGCCTCAGAGCCCAATTAGACGAGGAGATGCCGCAGAAGACAAGAAATGCAACGCTTGTGCTTGGCACCTGGAATATCAGAAATTTTGACGATAACCGGTTTATGAATGGCCATAGGACAACGGAGGATCTTTATTATCTGGCGGAAATCATATCTCGATTTGATGTGCTCGCGGTTCAGGAGATTTGTGACGACTTAGGACCCTTCTCCAAACTCATGAAATTTGTTGGCAGGGAGTACGAATATATCATTACCGATGTGACCATGGGGCGAGGGGGCAATCAGGAACGTCTCGGATTCATATTTGATACCAACAAAGTTAAATTCAAAGGACAATCAGGAGAGTTGGTCCTCTCTGGAAACAAACGCATTTTGTACGAAGGGCAACGGCAGCAATTTAGCAGAACCCCGTTTATGTGCTCGTTTCAGGCAGGCTGGTTCAAGTTTTTATTCTCCACAGTACATATCTATTTTGGCGCCGCTTCCGGGAAGAAATACGAGAAAAGAGTTGCTGAAATTGACACGGTTGCAAAACATCTCGCTGAGCGTGCCAAAAAAGATGATGAAAATCACATTTTGGTCGGTGATTTTAATATCGTAGAGCCCGGCAGTGATGGTTACAACGCCTTGCAAAAGCATGGGTTTGAGGTGTACGACAATAACAAGGGGAGTAACCAGGATGAGACAAAGTTCTACGACCAGATCTCCTTTTTAACACGAGAGGACGAACTAAGATTTGCAAAATCGAATAGAAATAAAGGCGTGCTGAATTTCTTCAAAAGCCTTTATCTGGAGTCAGACTTTCCGAGCTATAAAAGTGACCTCAAATCTACCATTCGAGCAAAAATCAAGAAGCTTCGTCAGGAAATCCTCGAGGAAGAAGCGAGATTTGAGCGTGCACGGTCTCAGAACTCTAAGGACAAAATCTTAGAAACGATCGCCGGCAAGAACGAAGAAATCCAGGGCTGGGAGGAGCATCTCGTCGATGATGCCAAGTTAAAACAGTATTATCTCAAAAAATGGCGCACGTTCCGTGGGAGTGATCACTACCCATTGTGGGTTGAATTGGAAATTGATTTTAGCGATAGATATCTGGCGGGATTAAAAAAAGATTAATGTCACAAATCCATTCAGTGAGCCAATCGTTATCGACCCTTAGACAGGAGGCGGCTTCATGAGACGGTTAATAGTCTGTGCAGATGGAACCTGGAATAAACCTGATCAAAAAGACAGGGGGAAACGAAAGCCAAGTAATGTGGTTAAAATCGCTCGGGCGATTCGCCCCGTTGCAAAAGATGGTGTCACCCAGGTTGTTTTTTATGAAGAAGGAATCGGCACCCATTGGGGTGTCGCCGATAAATATGTTGGAGGGGGAACAGGGCTCGGTTTATCTAAAAACGTGCTTGATTGCTATCGGTTCTTAGCCCAGAACTACGCTGAGGGTGATGAAGTTTATCTCTGGGGATTCAGTCGTGGAGCATACACGGTACGGAGTTTGGCTGCCTTTATCGATTTGATTGGGATTATCCCCAAGAGCAATGTCTTTTATCTTCCTGAAGGATTCAAGATCTACAAAATCAAAGACGCAACTGCGAGAAAACAAGAAGCGGAAAAATTCATAGAAAAGAATAACTGCTCACCAATCACCATTAACTTCCTTGGCGTTTGGGATACGGTGGGAGCTCTTGGGGTTCCGCTCGGATTCATCAACAAGTTGCTCATTAAAAATTACCAGTTTCACAATATGTCATTGCCTTTGTGCGTTACGAACGCATTCCATGCACTTGCAATAGACGAGCATCGAAAAGCATTCAAGCCATCGCTCTGGGACTCAACCTCATCTGATAACCAAATTATGGAGCAGCGGTGGTTTGTTGGTGCTCATACAAACATTGGTGGCGGATATGATAACGACGGGCTTGCAAACATCCCGCTGCACTGGATGAAAGATAAAGCGAAATCGATTGGGTTGGAATTTGATGAAGATTATTTGAAATATTTCAAGCCGTGGAAGGGTGATGAGTTGCGTGACTCGTTCTCAACGATGTACAAGATCCTGCAACTGACAAAACCCTATAACAGAAAAATTGGTATGACTGCCCACGGTAATGAGCAGGTTGATGAATCAGCCCTTGAAAGATTAAACGATACTGAACAAGACCCACCCTATAACTCAAAAAGTTTAAAAGATTGGGTCGCCAGAGCCGACTAAAGGTTGTCATGGACAGTCTATGGCTGGTGGCACATTATCCGCCAACCCAGAGTTAGAAAACTCAAATCCACCCTGACAGTGAGAGAGAAATTCGGGGCCTTGGCCCAAATGAGGGAATGGAGTGTTACGAAATTTTTTTTTGTAATATTATGTCTTGACCTCTGTGGTTTGTTCTGTTATTAACTTGTCTCGTAACACGAAATTTTATTTCTTCATACCATTGCTGTTAAGGGGTCGATATGTTTCTAAGAATATTCCTTGTTGTTTGCATCTGCTTTGCGCTTAACACCGAAGTTTTCGCGAAAACAGTAGAGGACTCGAGTGGCAAAATAGTTCAGCTTCCAGATTCTGTTGAACATGTAATCTGCTCAGGGTCGGGTTGTCTTCGGTTGCTTACCTATCTCCAAGCCCATGACAGGATTGTTGGTGTTGATAGTATTGAAACAAGGCATAAAAAACTTGATGCAAGACCATATGCTCTTGCTAATCCTCAGTTCAAGAAAATGACTGTTTTCGGGGAATTCCGAGGGCACGATAATCCTGAGCGCATACTGACGCTAACACCCCAACCCCAGGTAATTTTCAAAACCTATTCATCACAGATGGGTTACGATCCTGTGGAGCTTCAGCAGAAAACCGGTATCCCGGTTGTGGTGCTCAACTACGGTAACTTTACGAAGCTTCGCCCCGAGTTGTATAAATCATTGCGAATCATGGGCACGGTGCTGGGCCGGGAGCAACGTGCGGAACAGGTGATTTCTTTTTTCGAAGATTCGATCGCGGATCTTGACAAACGGACCGCAGATATCCCGGCTGAGAAACATCCTGCAGTGTTTCTTGGAGGTGTGGCTTTCAAAGGCCCGCACGGATTTCAGTCGACTGAACCTGCATATCCTCCTTTTAAATTCGTCCATGCCCGCAACCTTGCCTATGATAAGACCATGACGAAAAAGGAGTTGAGTAACTCCAATATCGCTAAGGAAAAAATTGTCGCCTGGGATCCCGAATACCTTTTCCTGGATCTGTCAACGTTACAGTTAGGTGACAAAGCCGGCGGATTATATGAATTGCAAACTGATCCGGCATATCAATCACTTCGTTCAGTAAAAGAAAATCGAGTATTCGGCCTGCTGCCCTATAACTTGTATACCAAAAACTACGGATCAATTTTGGCAAATGGATATTATATCGGAAAACTGCTTTATCCAGACCGATTCGTTGACATTAAGCCCGACAAGAAAGCAGATGAGATCTATCAATTCCTAGTAGGTAAGCCGGTTTTTTCTATAATGAACGGATTCTTTAAGAATCTGGTATTCAAAAAGGTACCACTGAAATAGTTATGCATTTTGATCACGGACAGATACCAGCCGAATACAGACAATATATCGGCAGAAAAACGTTGTTTGTTCTGGGGATGTCTGCCACTCTTGCAGCCGTGCTGGTTGTTGCTATTTCCCTCGGAGCCGCCAATATCTCTGTTTCTTCGGTGGCCAGGAGTCTAGTGGGGTTGGTCACTTCCAAACAAGTTGAGATAATTGTCTGGAATATCAGGTTGCCCCAGGCCTTAGCTGCCATAATCGCCGGTGGCGGTTTGGCTGTTGCTGGTGCGGTGATGCAATCAATATTGCGCAATCCGCTCGGATCACCATTTACCTTGGGAATCTCCCATGCTGCGGCCTTTGGAGCGGCATTGTCGGTCATGGTCCTGGGAGGTGGCATTATGACGTCGAGTAATGTGGGTGCAATATCCATCACCAATCCTTATGTCACGACTGCATCGGCTTTTATTTTCAGCATCGGAACTTCTTTAATAATCATCGGAGTAACACGCACGCGTGGTGCGACACCGGAAGTAATGGTACTTACCGGTGTCGCTCTCGGGGCATTCTTTACCGCGGGAACCATGTTTCTGCAGTTTTTTGCCGATGATATGCAACTCGCAGCCATGGTATTCTGGACCTTCGGTGATACCGCCAGAGCAACCTGGACCGAGCTGACATTTATTGCTGCCGTTACATTTGTCTGTGTACTCTACTTTTTCAGTAATAGTTGGAATTACAACGCCATAGAGGCCGGCGATGAAACTGCCAAGGGGCTTGGTGTTCGGGTGGGGCGTGTCCGGTTGACAGGGATGCTGCTCGCGTCGATGCTGACAGCGGTTATAATCGCATTCCTCGGCATTATTGGTTTTGTTGGCCTGGTTGTTCCGCATATGGTTCGTCGGCTTATCGGTTCAGATCATAGATTTCTGCTGCCGGCATGTCTGCTTGTTGGAGCCGTGTTGCTCCTATTATCTGATACTGTTGCCCGGTTGATACTGGCACCCCATGTTCTGCCGGTGTCCGTTTTGACAGCCTTTCTCGGCGCACCGGCATTTTTCTGGTTGATTATACGAGGAGGACGTTCATGATTCTTGCGATCAGCCAACTCGCATTCGGCTATAACGGTCACCGCATCATACGTGATATAGATATCAACGTGGAACCTGGAGAACTTCTGGCCATACTTGGGCCGAACGGTGTGGGCAAGACGACCCTCTTAAAATGTATTAAC
>QZLB01000100.1 GCA_004796425.1 Desulfobulbaceae bacterium
CCATCCATAAGTTTGCCGATGTTCAGGAACTTGTAGCCAATGATCTCATCATTATCATCGAGACCGATCTCAAGGATATACCCTTCGGCAGTTTCAAGGTAACGGGGACCTTTAAAATCGGTACCGTACATGGAACCGGTAACGGAGCGTAAGCCTTTCCCCAGGTCTTCGAGTCCCGCACCAATTGGCAGGCCGCCCTCGGAAAATGCCGACTGACTTCTGCCATAAACGATCTGCAGGAACAATTCCCGCATGGCGACATTAATCGCATCGCAAACCAGATCGGTATTCAGCGCTTCCAAGATGGTTTTGCCGGGCAAAATTTCCGCTGCCATCGCGGCAGAGTGGGTCATGCCGGTACAGCCTATGGTTTCAATAAGGGCTTCCTTGATTACGCCATTCTTGATATTCACGGTAAGTTTACATGCACCCTGGTGGGGAGCACATCCCCCAACCCCGTGAGTCAGGCCGCTGATATCATTGATTTCCTTGACCTTATTCCACAAGCCCTCCTGAGGTATCGGGGCCGGTCCATGAGTAGTTCCCTGTTTGACGGAACACATCTCACGTATTTCCATGGAATATTCCATTTCTCTCTCCTCCAAATTGTCCAATGAATATATTGCCTGAAAATGCGGTGGATCAAACCCGCAAAGACGGATGATTCCTGTAATCACCTGGTGATTAGCCCGGTGCTCTTGATGAGCCAGTGAAACAATGCCTTATTTTGACAATAATCGCATCTCTTTTTTCAAGAGCGCAGGGGGTTCTGAATAAGAGAAAACAATAGTATTGAAAACGGCAGAAATAGCTTATTACAGCTCTGAGATAAGATCAAAAAGTGACTGATCTTGTTCAATTTTTGCTCGATTACCAATGATTGTCCGGCACGAGTTTTCCATCAGAGTCTGAAAATATGGGGCAAACGCGCGGAGATCTTTGACGGTCGTCTGCTTTATCTGGGATAATCGTTTGAGTTTGAAATCGGTATCGATGCCACCGAGGAATTCATTACGGGCTGTCACCCCCTGAGCCGCCGCAGATTGGTGAGGGTCGAAAGACCCGAACGTTCCTATAATAAGCTGCTCCAGCATCTGTTCAGGAATCTCCAGTGAGCCAATTATCTCCGGGATTTTCTCGTATGCTTCATAGGTTTTTCTTACCTGCGGGTCACGGTAGCTAATGATCGCAAGGTTGCCGGTAATATGGCTGAACTGGATGAAGCAGCCGTAGGCTCCACCCATCTGACGTACCGTATTCCAGAGATAGTCTCGAGAAAGATATGTTTTCAATACCTCAAAAGAGCCATTGTAAGCAGTCGTGTCTTTAAAAAGTGATCCTCCCTGTACAGCAAAGACGATTTCTGCGGCAGTAATGAACGCTTCATTCCGTTCATAGTCGCCGGGAGGAAGCAGTGGCTGTGGTTGGTGGATCGTTTCACTCAAGGATTCGGGGATTCGCCGACCGATCTCTTTAAATTGCTCAAGCTCGTGATCCTCTGCTGTAATAGAGATAACCAGGTTATTTCGATTAAGTAGCAGACGTGCCATTTCCTCAAGATCACTAATGAGCTGCTCTTCCTGATCCTGATAACCGCCAAGTAATTCTCTGATATAACGATAGGTGGAAATACCATTAAATTGTTCCTGATAACGACCGGCGATACTCAGGTGCGAGAAGGCTCGGGTGGATGGCAGGCTGTATCCTTCACTCTGGGCAGAATGTTCTGCCCAGGCAAAGTCTCGTAGGATGATTTCACGGATTCTGTCTCTGTTTTTTAGTGAGACATCAGAGAAAACCCGGGTCAAGATATCGATTGATTTACTGAGGTATTCAGGGAGCATACGAATACTCACCCATAGTACAAGTCTGATTTTGTCAGGCTGCTCCTTGTTCGTATAGGTGTTTATCGCGTGGCTAATACCACCCGTATAGATTCCCGTCTCCTTGGCAAACTGCATGTAATCCATCTCACTGGTGCCAATCTCCGTCAGGATTGCCCCAAATATGTCGAGCAATGGCAGAAACCGATGGGGGAGATGGGAAAAATCAAAACCAATGTCCAGGTACGTGATATGGTTTGTTGGGAGCTGGTTGACAAGTACCGTCTGACCAAATAGCTCTTGTGGGAGTGTACGATGAAATTTGACCTCGTCCGGCAAATCCACAAGGGAAAGTCGTGGCAGGCAGGCAAGTGATTCAGGAGTGTTGGGTTGCTGTTGGTTCTGAGTCAAAGCGATAGTGTGATCCACCAGCTGGTCAAGTTGTTGCTCATCAAGTTGTGCTTCAAATTCGTTTAATCGCTCCTGCTCTTCATGGATCGTCCTGGCTATTTTTTCATTGTCAGGCGACAGGGTCAGGGTAACCGTCGCCGGGTTCTTGAGCAGCGATTCTTCGATCAATCGTTCGAAGAGTGAATCATTGAGTGCTTCGTTTCTGATCTTTTTCAGGAGTCCATCAATTTCCAGTGCCTCGAAGGGATCGGTGTGGTAACGAAAGGCTGCCAAGCTTCTACTTAAAAGATCCAGACCACGTTGTGCTTTGCTCATCTCCTCGCGAACGGAGAACTCAAATTTATTTAGTTCGGCAACTACCAGGTCATGATCGATGGTATTCTCGACCATTTCCTGGAGTGATTCTTTGTAGAGCTGCTGGAACTTCTCGAGATAGGAAGCTTCACTGCCGATCAGATAGGTCAACATGAAAGTATGGTAGCAGGATGAAGAAAGATAGACTCCCCCAAAATCGCGGCAAATACCGCTTGAGATAATGCGCTGTTTCAGCGGTGAACCATCGGAGTTGAACAGTATGTTGGCAATGATCTGGAAAGCAGTGTTTCGCTCCCGGTCAGCAACGTTGCCAATATGAGAACCAACAGCCAGAAAGGTTTTGTTGGTGAGATCATCTGATTCAACCCCATAGCTGTCTGTTATGGTTAATGGGCTTGAAATAATCGATCCCAGTGCCGGTTCTTTGCGAGGTTGTGCGCTTGGGAACTGGTTCAGAAATTGATCGTTGAGAAAGGCCAACTCCTGTTCAATCGGTGCATCCCCATAGAGAAAAAAGGTGCAGTTGCTTGGATGATAATGTTGTTGATGAAATGCTTTGAATTCCTGATAACTCAGGTTGGGAATATCTTTTGGATCTCCACCAGACTCATGGGCATAGGTGGAACCGGGCATGAGAGATGAAAAAATATTATGGAATAATAAGCGGATCGGATCGGAAAATGCTCCCTTCATCTCGTTATAAACAACGCCCTGATATTGGAGCGCAGAATCCCTACTTTCTTTGTGGTAATGCCAACCCTCCTGTTCAAACGTCTCAGGCAGAATCAGTGGGTTGAAGACCACATCGCAATAGACATCCATTAAACTGAAATACTCTTTTAGATTTCTGGTAGCAAAGGGATAATAGGTGATATCTGAACCGGTCATGGCATTGAGGAAGGTCATTAAACCGCCCTTGTTGATTTCGCCAAACACATCTTTTACCGGAAATTTCTTTGACCCCATAAGTACAGAGTGCTCAAGAATATGGGCCACCCCCGTCGAGTTTACGGGAATGGTGTTAAATGCCACGGAGAATGTTTTATTGGGGTCCTCATTTTTGATGGCGATCAGCGGGCACTGCAGTACATCATGTTCGAACAGATAAACGTCAGAGTGAATTTCTGAAATGAATTGCTTTTTACTGAGTTTAAATCCTGAAACGATTGTTCCGGGTTGAAGGTTCATAGATGTACCATTAAGTTATTGTTTAGCATCAAAATTGTTTGTCCGAGTCAAGTAGTAAGGTAACCGGCCCGTCATTGATCAGCGCAACTTCCATTTTTGCCTGGAATTTACCTGTTTCAGTGATCACTCCGTAATCCGTTATAGTCTGGACAAACTGTTCATAAAGTTCTTCGGCAATCTGCGGCGGCGCCGCTGCCGAGTAGCCGGGCCGTCGACCTTTTCGGCAATCACCATACAGGGTGAATTGAGAGACAATAAGCATCTGCGCCTTTAAATCGAGGAGCGAGCAATTCATTTTATCCTGTTCATCGGGAAAGATTCGCAGATTAACGATCTTATCAGCCAGCCAATGTATTTCTCTCGTACTGTCACCTGAACGGATGCCGAGTAATACCAGGAGTCCATAGCCAATACTGCCCGCTGTTTGATTGCCAATGCTTACCGATGCTGACTTAACTCGCTGAATAACCGCTCTCATAGTTTTGGTCCGATCGTAAAAGGGTTGAGTAAATTAGTGTATAAACAAGCCCAAGTTTTCTAGCTCAGGTGATGGTTCACGCTCTGTCGTCCTTCTATAGTCTGGCGGTTAACGAGTTGAAAATCAATGCTTTTTATTCGCCAGATAGATACCGCAGATGATCAAAATACCACCGGTTATCACCGTTGACTTAATACTTTCCGAAAATATCAGCACAGACAAGCTCATACCAAAAACGGGAACGAGGTTGATGAAAATGGCGCTTCTCGTAGCACCAATTCGATTCAGTCCCTGATAATACCAGGAAAAGCCAATGGCAGTGCCAAATACCCCAAGATAGAGAATGCAGAGCCAACCGGTCATGGAAAGGTTACCGGTTTCCGGAACCAGTCCCAGCCACAGTGAAGGGATGAGGAGCAAGAGGGTACCCAGTGCCGAGGAGTAGAACACCGTCAAAATAGGGGGGATTTTATTAACCAGCGTGCGACCGATGATCGTATATGCTGCCCATGACAGAACACAGCCAATCAGGGATCGCTCGCCGATCCCGATACCCTGGCTGAATAAAATGGTCGGATGGCCGTTGCTGATAACAAAAAGTGCGCCAAACAGAGAAATGCAAACGCCGGCACCTTTTAAAAGAGTTATGCGCTCACGCAAAATAACGATTGATAAGAGCGTGATCACCAATGGGGTGGTAGCGATGATCAGGGCGGCTCTGCCCGCATCAATATGGGAAAGCCCGTGGAAAAAAAAGATATTGTAGCAGAAAATACCACTGAGCCCGAGGAGCAGGAGCCTCGGGAGGTATTGAATTTCGGGAAGTGATGGCTTGTTGCCACGCCAGCTCAGGATCAGATAGAGGGCAATAGTGGCGACCGAGAACCTTAGGAGGGAGGCGGTTAACGGGTGGATTTCTGAGGCGAGCAGTTTTCCGGCAATGAATGTTCCACCCCAGAAAAAAGCCGTGAGTATGAGTTGTAAATAGATCAAATTATTTTTCCTGTGTGTGTCTGATTAATCAGAAAGCCACTATAAAAGGAACGGAGAATCTGTCAATCATTTATGATGATACAATAATTAAGAAAAAGTGCGCAAAATCCAAGAGCTGGCATTCATAGGGAAAAATGTGATCTGGGCTGAGTCCGTGTGGAGAGAAGTTGTGATTTGGCTTGTTTGAAAGACGATCATTTGCTAAAAGGATTTTTTGCGAAATTTTTTTAGTTTTTTGGTAAACTTATCACTGGTAGGTGAAAAAAGGTTTGCAAGTTTTCCGGGGGGGAGAGATGGCCGCATATTATTTTTGGGGTCAGCTGATACAGGTATGATGATGCTCGAGTATCTATAAACGGAAAGCAGAAAAATGCAAAATAGTAATCAATCAGTTCTGGATATACTGCAGTCAGGTACCTCATATCACAATAATACTTTGCAGATTCAGTGGGGTAACAGGGATGGGCGGCTGGTACTGCAAAATGGTGTGATCCTTGCCGCACAGGTTGCCGATTTGACCGGGAATGGTGCGGCGTTAGATATCTGCCGCTGGCAAAACGTGAACATCAAGGTTCTTGAAGAGACCCAGCAAACGGCGAAAGACGTTACCCTCTCGTTCAGTGATATTGCGACTGTTTTTCAGCAGAATAAGATCTCCGGAGTTTCTCCGACTTCCTACAACGACCAGAAAGAGCTTGTCAAAGCTGTGCGTCTCATTCACCAATTCAAATATCGTGAGGCGATTGATCGTATTTCCCTCGTCTTGAGATACAACAGGTTTAATTATTACGGATGGTTATGGTATTCACGCCTGTTGAGCAGAATTGAACTGGTCCAGAAGGCTCTTGGTGAAGCACGGCGCTGGGGTGATCATGCGCCTATTATTTATCAGGAGGTGAAGAAGAGTGGAGTTGGCCTTGCACAAACTGAATCGGAGAGATTCAAGCGATGTCTTTTTTGTTGGACCCCGATAGATATGAATGGCTACCAGTGCAGTTTTTGCAAGGCTTCCCAGAGTATCGGAAAAAACCCAGGCTCTGCAAAGATTGGCGAGAAAGAGATTAAGAGCTCATTAAATCGCTATTTGGTTGCTTTTAATGAAGACAGACAAAATGACAAAATCGGATATACCATTGCCACGGCCTTTTATAATCTGGGATTGTTAGAGAAGGCGCTGCAGTATATTGAACTGGTGCTGAAGTTAGATTCTGAGAAGAAACTTTATCGACACGCCCGGGAGATTATTTTCTCGCACCGTTCGCCGGCCCAAAGAACCACTGTCACTAAAGAGCCCAAAACCTCCACAAGGTCAACTCCTCAGCCGGTGGCCGTGAAAAAGGCGGCACCAGCTCGACCACGGAGCCCGGAGATCATGGTCATAGAAGACAGCCCGACCGCTCGGAAAGTTATAAAGATGGTTTTACAGCGGGAGGGGTTCGGTATTATTGAGGCTTCGACCGGTAAAGAAGCGCTTGAACTCTCGGTTGGAGCACAGCCAAATCTGATTTTACTTGATGTCATGTTGCCGGATATGACGGGGTACGATATTCTTCCGGAGCTGAGGCAGCAAGAGCATCTGAAAGAGATACCGGTCGTGATGCTGACCGGGAAAAAGGGCTCTATGGATCGAATGAAAGGTATGCTTGCCGGCTCTGCTGAATACATCACCAAGCCGTTTAATCCCCAGAAGCTCACTTCAGTGATAAAAAAGTATCTCTAAACGATAGTTTGATATGAAAGAAAAGAAATCACCCAAACCTCTGTCCAACCTGTCGCAGATCATCAGTGGCATCGATTCATCTTTGGGGAAGATAGATGATTCACAAGCCCTCCAACTGGGAATGGAGGCGCTGACCGGACTTGAGAGCTTTGAACAGGGAGAGAAGTTGATTCTTTTTCGAACAGGGTCAGTGAATATTGCAGTACCTATTGATGGGGTCGCAGAGATAGGAGATCTGCTGAAAATAACGCGTATTCCACACTTGCCCCAGTGGATCCTAGGGATTGTCAATGTCAGAGGAGATATCCTCTCTGTTGTTGATCTTCTTTCATTCATGGGTATTGAGGACAGACCATCCATGACTGGAGAGCGGATGATTACTCTGGCTTTATCAGATTTAAAAGTTGCCGTTAAAATTGATCAAGTACTTGGGACGTTCACCAAAGCCGAACCAGATAGTCCTGATCTGGCTCCAGGTATTGCCTCGTTCCATGAGTTTCTGCAGGAATCGGTGGAAGTTGGTGGTAACACTTTTTATATACTTGATTATAAAGCATTATTGAACGATGAACGATTTGCTTCATTGAGTGATTAGTGATGGTTTTGGAGAGCTGAACTATGGCTGAAAATGCGAGAGCCCATCTGGTAGACGGATTCGTTAGTGAGGTTCATGGATATATTCCGCTGATTCGAAGGGATCTTGCGGCAATCCAGGCTGATCAATCTGACACCCATAATCTTGAAG
This sequence comes from Desulfobulbaceae bacterium, assembly GCA_004796425.1. Taxonomy (GTDB): domain Bacteria; phylum Desulfobacterota; class Desulfobulbia; order Desulfobulbales; family Desulfocapsaceae; genus MADRE3. The sequence goes on from QZLB01000100.1 coordinate 7,674, forward strand.
AGGTCTACCGGCTCTTTCACAATATAAAAGGCGCGGCATCCCAGCTGTCCCTTACCTTTTTAAGTGGAACCGCACGGCTCATAGAAGATATTCTTGATCAGGTTTTGGAAAAACGTTGGTTTCTTGATGAAGAACTTGTCAAATTCATAGATAAGACAGCAGAAAGAATAGAAAAAATCGACAAATCTTTTGTTGAAAACCAGATCTCCGAGGAAGCACTGTTATCTGAAACAGTCAAGGATTTTCAGGCACTATCCCAAGCCTCAGCTTTTTCTTCCGGCTCACTCAATAAAGACATTGAACTACTCCTGACAGGAAGAAATATTGTCAACCCCGATCAGGGGAGCACAGAGTCATTGATTGATGATTCATTACTGATCACTGATGATGACTTGATCCTTGACGATGGCCTGATTGATGATGGTGGCCTGATTGA
>QZLB01000193.1 GCA_004796425.1 Desulfobulbaceae bacterium
CTTGCGTATGAACATGATATCGATCCACATACCATGCAACTGCTCTTTGACCCCCAAACCAGCGGTGGCCTGCTCGCCGCCGTTCCCGAGTCGCAATCCGAAGCGGTAATCAGCGATTTGAAGGAGGCGGGGGTACCGGTGGCTGCTCAAATTGGACGGGTAACGCAGACTACCGGCAGTGTAAAACTGATCCTCGACTGAACGCGCGCTACTTTTTTTTGTGAAATCCGTGCACTGTTTTGCAGCGCACGGATTTTTTTTTGCATAAAAATACCCCATACACTTGCAAATTTGACCCAGGTCAAGGAACGAAGCGACTCTTGTGGTTATTCTGGAATTAACAATCAAATAACCATTGGAGGAACGATGATGAAGGTTATTCAGCTCTCAGCAACGGACGATTTTACACCGGGTGCGATGAAACGACATTTTTTGGTAGAAGATTCCCCGCATTTCAAAATTATTAATTTTAATCTTGATGCAGGGGTGACCTTTCCGGTACATGCGCACGATCTTGATGGTGAACTCTCTATATTCGTTCTGGAAGGGGATGGCTTTTTTCTCGGCGCGGACCATATGGAGATGGCGGCTTTCCCTGGTGACCTATTGATATCAGAGATCCGCGAACCACACGGGGTGCGTGCGCAAACCAAGATGAGAATCCTGGTAACGATTGCCCCGCCAATTTGAAGGTGACTTCTGTTTAGTAAAAATATTCATCAGTTTAGGAGGTGAATGATGGAAAAGCTCGTACAGATTGATCAGGATGAATGTATTGGCTGTGAAGCATGTGTTGAAATGTGCCCGACAGTATTTGGTTTTGATGACGATGCGGAGAAAGCATTTGTCCAGGAAGGAAAGGAAGCGGGTGATGACTGTGTGGAAGAGGCGATGGCCTCCTGTCCTGCTGAGTGTATTACCTGGAGTACGGATGATTGATTAATGGATCAGTGAGTTGGTGTATCAACGGGTAAGTGCTTTTACCTCCTGATACCGGAAACAACTGACAACGTGGTCATTTACCATACCCACTGCCTGCATATAGGCATAGCAGATGGTTGGCCCAACAAAATTGAACCCTCGTTTCTTCAGATCCTTACTCATTCTCTCGGAGACATCGGTTGAGACGGGCAAATCGGATAATCGTTTCCACTGATTCGTCTGTGGTTGATAGTCGACATAACGCCAGAGATACTCGTCAAGACTGCCATATTGGTCGATAATTTCCAAGGAGCCTCTGGCGTTTTTAATAACCGAGGCTATTTTCAGGCGGTTCCTGATTATTTCCGGGTTTTGGGCAAGTCGTTCTATGTCATCATGGCCGAATCTACTAATTTTGGCGAGATCCCAGTTTTCAAAGGCTCGACGATAACCATCACGTTTCTTGAGAATGGTGAGCCAACTCAACCCGGCCTGGGCACCTTCAAGCACCAGCATTTCAAAAAGTTTGGTGTCATCATGGAGTGGAACGCCCCACTCCTCATCGTGATATTTGATGTATTCCGGGTCATCGGTACACCATTGACAGCGTGTAATAGACATAGTTACTCCACGTTTGCAGGTGATTGTCCAATGTTCGAGGTTTCTGTTGAACTCTGATCGTCGCAGTCCTCAATGACGGAACAACCATCGTCAGCAGGGATGACCGGACTGGTGCCCAGCTCTGTTTGACCGATCGACTCTGGTGCCTTAGTAGATATTTGATCAGAGATACAGCGACTCTGGAGATAGGCAACAATTCCTTGTTCACCACTGATAACAGTCTGTGTATTAGCTTCTGTGGCAATTAAGACGGGAACTTCCTGCAGACCGAGGTGTTGCAGCAAACGGATGTTGTGATCGGGTTTATACTCCTTCGATACAACAATCCCTGGAAAACTGAAATTATCAATTCGATCAATAGGGTTGAAATTTATCGAGCAGGTAAGCTCGTTTTCAATCAGCGACAGGATATTTTCACAATGCTTACAGGATGATGAGAAAAACAAAGAGAGTTGCGGCTCCGATTCATTATTTAAAACACGGGCCATGACTCCTGAATCCAGGGTGCCACTGCCAGCGCCTTTCGAAAAATTCAAACTGGCAAAGGCAATGGTTACTGCCAGAAAAATCACCAGTCCACGAAAGATCTGTTTGATCCCCACGAAAAAATTGGTGAGCACAACCAGCGCGAGAATAATCAGGCAATAAGAGCAGAAGGTGTCGACCACAAAGTATTGAAAGCAGAATAGAACAGCCTCTGCCCCCAATGCAGCCAGCAGGATCAGACTTGCAAAGCCCCGCCAACCCTCCGACCCATGGCGTGCCCGTTGCAGACTGAAGAGGGCAACAAGAAAAAACAGACAACCGGCACTATTGAAATAGAGCGGATCAACAAGTGTCAGGTTGTCGACGATTTCACATCCTTCGTTTAAACAGATACCGTTACCCTGGAGAAGGATGAGCAGGGCTTGGATTCCGGTAATGATGGCTCCGATAAATGCAAATATCTGGCTGATAATCATAGTGCTTGTTCTTTTTTCTGTTAATCTGATATACACGGGTTCAGGTCTGCTATAGGACCGATCTCATTTCGGCTGGGGGGATATCACTGGTTGCAGTCGTTTGAATCTCGCATCTCTGAGCAATGTTGCCGCAGGGATATGGCTATTTCCAGGTGAACATGGCCTTGTTCGTCGGGCATGCAGTAAATGGACTCCCAGTTCTCGATAACCGTGACAATGATCGGCTTAGTTTTCTGATTTGAACACTTTAATAATCTTTTCAAAAGCTATTCTTGTAAATATCATCGAACAACCTACTTTATCATACAACGGTTAGAATAAGGTCACGATATGATACGATCTTGATATACTATAAAAGGATTAAAATTTCAGGATAATAGCGCAGTTTATTAAAAATTGATTATTTACCATGCATTTGTCATGGCCAGATTTCAGTTGGCAGGACATCTGTTCGAACAACAGGGAGGACACGATCATGGGGATGGAAGAAGTGCGAACGCTGATTGCAGATATCTATCGGTTCATGGAAGCTGGGGATGAGAAGCAGCTGTATGAGCACTCGGCAGAGGTGATGTCTGTATATCTTGAGGCGCTCAATGATATCTATTTTGATGGTGAACGGGTTGAATGGCTGAATCAGATGATTAATGCGATAGATGAGGGAGATTCACAAGCCTTGGTACAGGCACTTGAGCAGGGTGAGAACGGGGACGATGTGTTCCTTGGCTCGCAGATCGCAGCCATTTTCGCCGGTTTCAGGCAGCAGGATGCAATGGGCGTGGTTGCCCAGGCAACAGGACTAAAGGCGTTGCTGGACCAGATGGAGTCTTGATCACCATTATCGACAGGGAGTGTTTCGATGATCGTTAGAATAGTCATGGCGCTATTCGTATCATTTGTATCGGGGTTTTGTTTTCTCACCGGGCTGATGAAACTGATGAGCGGGTTGCTACTCTCATTTGGGGTAATCGCTGCAGTTTTTTTTGGGGTAGTTTTTCTGCTCCCGGGAAATGACGAACGATTATGGTTTCCCATCTATGGAGACGGTGCTGCATGGCCCTTTTTCCTACTGGCTCTGGTTCTTGTAGGGGTGATCATCTGGCTTTTCAAAAGAGCCGCCCTGGAACCTGAACCAGAATCATTTTCAAATCTTCATACTCGTGCCCTGGGGTGGGGAGGGCTGATTTACCTGGCGGCGCTTTTTCTGCCCGCCTTTCTCTGGTTTCCTTCAGAGGCGAAACGTCTGGTAGTGGATGATACGCGGTTGGGTATTGAGGTTTTTATCGGAGTACTTCTCTATATTGGGGGAACAATCGGTGCACTCTATTTCTTCTATAAGGCCTCGAAAGGAGGGACAGCAAAACACCCAGATATGATGAGAAGGTTTGTCCTGGCCCTGTTTTCAGCATTGCATCTGGATAAAATGCCCGCATTGGTTGCATATCTGTTGATTTATTCTCCTGAAACCGGGGTGGTTTTTCCGAAAGTTGCGGCTTTGGCCCTGGCAGCCTATATACCAATCGGCTTCTTTCTGTCCCGGATCTGTGCAGAGTCAAAGAGTCCCTGATTGGCTCAATCTTTTACCCGTGAGAGAATAAAAGCTCCGGCGATGAACAGCACCATAATGCTGAGAATTCCCCACTTTGATTGGCCGGTGAATGAGGTGACAATGGCCATCAGAAAGGGGCCGGTAATCGCGGCGAATTTACCGAAGATATTGTAAAAGCCGAAAAACTCGGCACTATTTTCAACCGGAATGATGCGCGAGTAGTAACTTCTACTGAGGGCCTGAATACCTCCCATGGAGGAGGCTACTAGAAAGGCGATCAGCCAGAAGAGAAGCAACCGGAGGTTCATCTGAGTAACTGAAGGGAGAAGAAAGCCTAACAACGTGACGATGGTGTAAATGAAAATACCAAAAAATATCATGGTACGGGTTGAAAACGTATCGGCAAGTTTTCCATACAGCAAGGCAAAGGGAAAAGCCACGATTTGAATGAAGAGCAGGACAATAATCAACTGGGTGGCCCCAAATCCAAGATCCCTTCCATAGACGGTAGACATTGAAATGATGGTTCCAACACCATCGATATAAAAAAAATAGGCAATGAGAAAAATCGTTATATTTCGGTGTTTTCTGATGTCCCGGATGGTGGATAGGAGTTTCCGTAAACCATAGCTGATTGAGGATTGGGCGTTCGGATCAGCATGTCGCTGGCGCAGGTTTTTCAGGGCCGGAATTGAGAGGGAAAACCACCAGCCAGCAACAATCACAAAAGCGATTTTGATTTGCAGTGGTGGCAGGCCGGGACCAGGATGATCAGCGGTGAGGATGAGGGCCAGAATAATAACAAACGGAATGACGCTGCCGATATACCCGAGGGCATACCCCCTGGTAGAGATCAGATCGAGCCGATCAGGGGTTGTCACGTCACAGAGCATCGCATCGTAGAACAGGTTGGCACCACCCCAGCCGATTCGAGCAAGGATGAACAGACCCAGGCAGATCAACCATTGTTCGGCAGAGACAAAGACAAGAAAAAGATTCATCAACACCCCAAAGATTAAAAAAGCGCTGAAAAAACGTTTTTTAACCCCTTGTCTGTCAGCCAGAACACCGAGAAATGGCGAGAGGAGTGCAAGCACCAATGCTGCCGATGAGTTTGCATACCCCCAATAGGCGGTGGATGTGGCGGCCGGCAGGTGTGAAGCAGCAAAATCTTTAAAGAAAATCGGCATGATAGCAGTGACCATTACCAGGACGAAGGCGGAATTTCCAACATCATAAAGGATCCAGCTTTTTTCTTCTGTCGTTGTTTTCATTGGAATGGTCCCTGGTGGCAATGAGTTCAGCACCCTGCCAAGTGTGGTGACAGCTCTAACGCTAACTCCTATCTCTAATCGGTAGCGCAATAATCCTCTTCATATCCGCAGAGAGCTTGAATTGCCTTTTTGATACCGAGTTCTCCAGAACCATACTGCGATTCCCCAGCAAAAGTTTGGTGCCGGGATATGCGGTGCCGTGGATGTCGATTCTGATTTTGTCTACATCAATTCCAGTGTGATACAGTGGGCTCTCTTCCTCGGTTTCGTCTCGCGAGCCTCCCGTTGCTTTGCGGGAAAATTGCTCGGTACCGGGTATCAGGTTAAGCTTGATGATCTGGAGTTTGATCTCATCGATGGCGGCTTCCATTTTTCGAACTTTCCGAGCCTTTGGTCTACCGTGCATCTGCAACCATTGGATCAGTTCGTCTTGTCGATCAATCAACTCGGTCTGCAGGCGCCTCAGCTGGTGCAATCGTTCGGGGTCGATTCCGGCACCAATGGTCGCGGGGTCGCTGCTCTCTGAACCAATGGTACCTGCGGTGACATGACCTGCAGCAATCATAGTTCCGCCGGCAATGGTACTGGAAGGCAAGCAGCGAATATCCGAACCGGACGCTATGTTGCTGAAATACGCCTGGTTGCGAATGACAATAATTCCTCCTGCATCGAGCCTCCCCTGTTCGATGAATTTGATATCGGCATCTCCTGCAGTTTTGACCGTGGAGTTTTTGCCGGTAATACCACCAGCGATGACGGCATTGGAGCCACATTCAATGTTTGCCGACATAACCGATCCACCAATTCCCAGATCTCCTTCAACCTTCACCTGAAAGCCGGGCTGCACTGAGCCGACAATCTTCATGCATCCGTGAGTCTCGACATTGCCGGTGTTAAAGTCAATATCCCCATTTACCGTCTGTCTGGAAGAAACCTTGATCAACGTATTGTTGGTTACCGAGAGCACTCCGTCCTTGCTTGCTCGAATTTCACCACTATCTGACGAATAGGTCGAATCTCCGTAGTTTTTGACTTTGATATCCTTGCCGGTTTTGGACTCGATCAGCTCACCCAGCACGGAAGTTCCCGGGGTTCCAGGTACCGCAGGAATTTTGGTGGCAATCAGATCTCCCGCTTTGACCCCGACCATGATTTTTCTTTCTCGAAAATCGATGATTCCTTCTTCATCGACGGTTCCCGCGAGGGGACCGATCTCGATGGCAAAGTCTAGATAAGCATCACTGCCGATGCCCGGTTCTCTACCGGTGGCAATCGCGACATCGATTGGCTCGAACTTGTTCTCCCGGATACATTTTTTTACAAACGCAACGGCGTCATGATCGATGCCGTGGTTAAGCCCGGCAAGCTCAAGTAATTCCTCGAGGTTATTTTCTTGTACTCCATAGATATCGGCAACAGTGGGCTTGATTGACAGGGTGGCAGAAAGGCGGTTGAAAGCGAGTTTTACCAGTGGGGTAACGGAAATATGTAACAGTTTATCACCGTCCTCCTGTTCGAGATATTTCACAACTGGATATCCAAGTACGGTGGCAACAATAATCGATTGATCTTCGCTCAATCTGGTGTTCTTGCCATGAATCACCGGTTTTTTTTCAAAGCCTTTCTCCTCAAAACGTTTCAGGTCCGGATAGGTAACCAGCGTTTGTTTTGGTTTGACAAGTTCGGTGACCAGAATCTTTTCGTCAACGCCATCGCGCTCGACAGGAATTCGTTTCTGTGCAAACTGCAGTTCAGGATCGACGTATCTGTTATGTTTTCGTGGGGTGTCTATGACTTGCTCCTGTATCTTAATACCACTTCCAAAGCTGCAGAATTTCTTTGTCGCACGCTATATCTCTGATAAAGAGAATAGAATATGCGCTTAGGTAATGCAAGTTTGGGATGAGACATAGAGGTGATGGTCGTGTATTAATCGGTTGAATTGGCAGGGTATTGAAAGAGTGGCTTGAAGATCTGGATGACAACTAAGATACCAATGAGCAGGAAAATAGAACCTGTTGAATAATGGAGGATTTTTATCAGTGTCGAAGAAAAGTTGAAAGGGATGGCAAATGAAGAAATGGTGTGAAAGACACCATTGGTGAGAAGCCACAGCAGGTAAAGCATAAGGATGCAGCAGGGGATCCTGAGAGCCAGCTGAAAAATGATTTTTGCGGTAGACATGGGCAGTACCTTAAGTGGCCAATGGTTGAATTCTCGGCCAGTATACCCAATTGTGAGTAAATCTTCATTATTGCGCTGAAGATTTTAAAAGATCTCGGCAAAAGTAAAAGCAGCGTTGAGAGACGATTGGCTTAACGTACGCAATCGTTGAGTCGAAAGGCAAGTATTTCGTTGGCGCTTAATTGTTTGTCGAAGTTTGCATCAAGATGATCAAAATTTTTTATCAGCAAGGGAAGGATTGCCGCCTCCTCCCTGCTGACCAGATCATCATGATCCCGATCCAATGCGATGACGATATCGTTCCCCTGGGCAGAACTGCAACAGAACAGGAGTAGAAACAGGCAGTACTGGATTTTTTTCATCATATTCCTCTGATTTCTTTTGAATGAATGGTTACCCGGGTTGAGCAAAGATCATGCCAATTATTTCGATCCGGTCTAAAAGGGCCAGTTCCTGCAGGATAACCAGTTTTATAGAAAAGTGGTCCAACGCTTCGGTGTCGCTGGTTGCCAACGATACATGCAGTGTTGTTTTGTAACTATCCAGAAATAGGTTGTTTTGTCTGTCTGTGGTTGGCAACGGAGACCCAGGTGACAAGAGAAGGACATCCTGCACTATCGGGTAAGGACGAATTTGGCACGAGGCTGAACCAATGATAAGGAGGGGCGGCAACACCTCTGAAATCGGTGCTTTGGACGTTTTTCACGCTTGCAGATTCAAACAATTGTGGTAAAGGGAAATAGGTAAATACAATATGTTACTAAGTTTTTGTGAAAAAATGACATGAGTTTTGTCCCCGTAATCGGTACATCGATCAAAAAGCAACTTGAGAACCGGGAAGAAGAAATCCTCTCTCCCTATGCTGCAATCAGTAGAGAATCCCGGGGTCGCAGAGTATTGGAACAGGAGGATATCTGTGATATCCGCCTGCCTTATCAGCGTGATCGAGATCGGATTATTCATTCAAAAACCTTTAGAAGGCTCAAGCACAAAACCCAGGTATTTCTTGCTCCCACCGGTGATCACTATCGTACCAGGTTGACTCATGTGCTTGAAGTATCGCAAATTGCCCGCACGGTCGCCGCCGCCCTCTGCTTAAACGAATCATTAACCGAGGCGATCGCTCTGGGGCATGACTTGGGACATACCCCTTTTGGCCATGCCGGAGAAGCTACGCTCAACGAACTGCATCCGAGCGGTTTCAAGCATTATATTCACAGCCTGAGGGTAATTGATTTTCTTGAAAACAAAGGCAAAGGGTTGAACCTGACATTTGAAGTGCGCAACGGGATTTCCCGCCATTCCAAAGGGCGCAATGATATCATCCCGCAACGCAAATCAGAACTTGCCGTGACGC
>QZLB01000106.1 GCA_004796425.1 Desulfobulbaceae bacterium
AAGCAAACACCCGGTTATTTTCCCCGTTATCAATTTAATCGTATGCATTTCTGGAAAAATACCGGATCTGCTGCGACCTATAATTATTCATCCTCAAAATGGGTGAAAAAAAGCAAATATAATCTGGGATATTCCCTGTGAGGTCAGGCATCAGACAGAGCCAGTCTTGCCTTGTCATCTCTCGTGAAGGTACGAGCCTTCTATTTGGCATTAAGAGATAGTCGTAAGAAATCTTCTAACTCTTACAAAGCGATTACCTATCACCTGAAGGGTTCTATGTGTAGTTGGCGCTGGAGACTACTCCGTCCCTGACATTTGAAACGGGCAATCCAAACAATTAATCAATATTGCATCTTCGGAAACAATCACTGGTCATTAATGGTTCAGATATTGCAGTTCATTAAATTGAGTATGACCGAGGTGTACTCTTGCGACAGGTATGTGGTAAAATATAAGGGGATGGTTCTATGATCTGAATGCAATACCACACAAGTGTTGTATTTCACAGAGTAGCCGGGAGGTGTTATGGACACCAAAGAGCGGCCACCGCAAGTATTTCACGAGAATGACCAGCTGTTCCGCTATGCGGAAATGCTTAAGGCAATCAGCCTTATGGGTGCAGAAATTCGGCCCGCCAAGGGATTTGATACCATCCTGCTGCAATGTGCTTCACTCCTTGTCCAGTACAATGATTATCCTGCTGTGGGAGTCTTCCATCTAGACACAGAGCGAGCTGATCTTTCGCCGCTGGCTATAATTGTACCCGGTGAAGATTTTCAGCAGAAACCTGAGATTTTGGAAGATGATGATTTACTGCAGGAACTTCTCTCAGGTTTACTGGCGAGTCTTCCCGATACCACAGACGGTGATCCGCTTAAGTCTATGGTAAAGGCATCCCTGTATTCTGAAGTTGTCGGCAGCTCCCTTGAATTCAGTTGTCTGTGGCGTCTGTCGTTTCAGGGAAAAGCGTATGGCGCGATTGCAATCTTCACATCCAGTACAACTGGCTTTACGGAACGGGAGTTAGCATTTCTTGAGCCTATCATTGCCGATTTTTGCAGGGCACTACATACTCATGATATCAAAATGCAACTGAAGTTCGAGCGCGATTTCAACACCGAGATTGTCGATACGATTCAAGCGCTGATGGTCTCAATTTCACCGTGTGGTGAAATTCGAAGGTTTAATCCGGAGGCAGAAAAAGTAACGGGGTTTCAGGAGCATGAAGTGATCGATAAATATTGGGTCGACATCCTGCTTGACCCTGACAATCGATTAAACTATCAACGACTGGTTTCTGAACTTCTCAAAGAAAACTTGAAAACTATTAGTTTCAGGGCTGAGCTGAAAACCAAAACCGGGTCCGTCAGAATTATCGACTGGCATGGTTCAATTAAACCGGATATCACCGAAGGTACGGTGGGAATGGTATTATTCGGCCTTGACATCACCGATCAGTTGGCGGTTGATAAGGCATACAGCAATGCGTTGGCAAAATGGGAGAACATTTTTTCAACAATCCAGGACCCAGCACTCATTGTTACCAGAAAAGGGATTATCCTTGATGCAAACCATGCAACATTTTCAGCCTCACGAAAAAAACGGGAACAGGTAATCGGCAAGTCGGTGTGTAAAATTCTTCATGGAGATGTTAGCGGTATACATGATTGCCCGCTGATGCAGTATCTGAAACTTAATCAGAGTAGAATTCTGCATACGGAGTTATCAGGTTTGCATGGCGATTATCTCCTCACCCTGAGTCCCATCAGCAGGTCAAATAAGACCGAGGAGGCAACACTACTGGTTGCCCGTGATATGACAGAAGAAGAGCGGCTCAGGGCAGAAGCGATCAGGGCCTCACAGCTTGCCTCAATCGGTGAGCTTGCTGCGGGTGTTGCCCATGAGATCAATAATCCGATCAATGGGATTCTAAATTATGCTCAGATGTTACAAGACCTTACATCAGACTCGGGGCGGCGCGAGATAACCAACCGGATTATTACCGAGAGCAGAAGGATTGAAGGGATCGTCAGGAACCTCCTTGACTTCTCAAGACATCGCCATGAAGATCCTGAACCGGTCTGTTCGAACTCGTTCATCATGGAATGTGTTGATCTGGTTCGACATCAGTTGCGAAAGGAGCATATTAAAATAGTCACAGACAGCCCCAAAAACCTCCCTCTAGCCTTTTGTAACCCTTCCCAGATAAAGCAGGTAATACTCAATGTGCTGAGCAATAGTCGATACGCTCTTAATGAGCGGTTTCCAGGAAATGATCCGAATAAGAAAATATCGATAAAGATTCAAAAAGCCAGTCGTGGCAAGACGGAATGCTTAAGAATTGTTATCACCGACCTCGGTTCGGGAATAGAACATCATCTTCTGGAAAGGATTTTTGATCCGTTTTTTTCAACCAAACCTGACGGGGAGGGTACCGGTCTTGGGCTTTCCATCAGCTACGGTCTGATCAGAGATAACAGTGGTTATATACGGGTAACCAGTGAACGTGGGAAATACACCTCGACCATTATTGATCTTCCCACAGCAATACATCATGGTGCTGCTCATGACTTACAATAATCGAAATGCTATAGCACTCATTGCAGTACTCTTTGTCTATACGGCTCTAGTAATCCTAACAGTTTCACTGTCACAGCCCCAGGAAAAATTGTGGCAGGTTTCTCTTATTTCACCACTTTCAGGGATTGTATTTCTCTTTGGCTTTATCGGGTTCTTATTCTACACATTTCTTAAATCGGTGGGTGATCGAATCGGTTCAATCGAATCAAAAATCGAGGAAGTTGAAAATGAGCGGGATGAATTGAGTAAGAATCATGAACAGGTGATTGAAAAGCGGATATTTGAGATTGCGGTAACCAATGCGTCACTCAATAGAGAAATAGCTGAGCGTATGCAGGCTGAGTCTGAGGCGCGGAATCTGCAGAAGAGGATGGAGCTTATTCTAAACTCTGCTGGTGATGGGATATTCGGACTCGATACCAGTGGTAACGTTACTTTTGCCAATGCTGCTGCACTCTTGATGATCGGCTGGGAAGCCGAAGATCTGATCGGTAAAGCGCACCATGAGCTGGTGCATCACAGCCATGAGGATGGTTCCCCCCATGATCGAAACAAGTGTTTAATCAGACAGGCATATCTTGACGGAATCGTACATTCAAGTTCCAGTGATTGTTTCTGGACCAAAGATGGGATCTGTTTTCCGGTTGAGTATGTCAGTACCCCGATTAACGATAACGGTGAGATAACCGGCGCAGTGGTGGTGTTTAGAGATAGGAGTACCTATGCCTGATGTAAAGTTGTCTCACCTGGGTTGCAGAGAGGTTGAGCCATGAAGTCAGAAAGCTTATCGCGAGGACCGATACTGATCGTTGATGATGAACAGAGCCTGAGGGATACCTTCCATTTCTTTCTCACGCGGGATGGCTACACGCAGGTATTTACCGCACCCGGTTTCAAGGAAGCTCTGGAATTATTTGAGAATAACAATTTCGATCTGATTATGAGCGATATCGTACTTGAGGGTGCATCCGGTATTGATCTGCTTAAACATGTCAGAAGAATGGATATTGAATGTCCGTTCATTATTGTCACCGGCTATCCGGAAGTTGATACTGCGGCCGAGGCGGTACGTTCCGGTGCTTTTGATTATATAACCAAACCGGTTGATAAAGACACACTGCTTAAAACGGTCAGGCATGCGTTACATCAACGCGATCTTGAAACTCAAAAAACTAGCGCCGAGGAGGAGCGGGAACGATACCGAACTTTTTTGGATAAGGTCTTCAAAAGTGTTTCTGATGCGATAATTATCGTTGATTCAGGACTACAGATAATAAAGATGAATGCAGCAGCCCGGGATCTATTCACCGATCTTTTACCGGGTGTTGTCGAGGGCTCCAATCTCAGTTCATCACTCACCTCTAAAGAGCTTTCCCCCTTGCGTTCAGATCTGCTGCGTGTATTAAAGACCGGAGAGGAGGTCACCGAACATAGGTTTGAGTGTGAAACGATAGATCACGCATTGAAAGTACTGAGTATCTGTACCTCTCCTTTCATAGAACACGGACATAATTCAACCGGTGCGGTTATTGTGATTCGAGATATGTCGATTGAAAAGGAAATGGCACCCCGGCGTCGGAACACTTTCCATCGTTTTGTGGGGAGCAGTGATGCGATGCAGACTGTTTACACAACGATTGAGAATGTCGGAAGGGTAGATACAACAGTACTGATAACCGGAGAATCCGGTACCGGTAAGGAACTTGCTGCTGAAGCACTGCATAATGAGAGTAACAGGAAGGAGCGGCCACTCATTAAGCTTGATTGCACGGCGATGCCGGAAAACCTTTTGGAAAGTGAGCTGTTCGGCCACAAAAAGGGTTCCTTTACCGGAGCTGAAAAAGATCGGCAGGGGCATATTCTGCAGGCCGACGGCGGCACACTTTTCCTTGATGAAATTGGAGAGATATCCGCTGTTACCCAGTTACGATTGCTACGCTTTTTGCAGGAGAAAACCTTTCACCCTGTCGGCAGTGATACCCCGATAGTGGTTGATACCAGAATTATCGCCGCAACAAACGTTGAACTGAAAGACAAGGTCGTAGATGGTTCATTCAGAGAAGATCTGTATTTCAGGCTCAAGGTGATAGACGTTAACCTTCCTCCTTTGAGAAAACGAGGTGGTGATATGCTGTTGCTGGCAAATCACTTTGTCCTCGTTTTTTCGAAAAAACTTGAAAAATCAGTCATTGGCCTCTCTGACAATGCCCTTGCATGTTTGGCCAGGTATGATTGGCCAGGCAATGTCAGAGAGCTTGAGCATGTTATTGAAAGAGCGGCTGTGCTTTGTCAAGGACCAACCATAACCAGAAGAGAACTGCCACAAGATATTGTCCAATCTGCATTTCCGGTGGAACCTTCAGAACCATCCAGAACCCTGCCGGAGGTAATAGAACCCGTCTATGATCCAATCTCCCATATCGAGGACCCCGTTGCGGTGAGTATTTTAAAAGCACTAACCAAAAGTGGAGGAAATAAAGCTAAGGCGGCGCGGATTCTGGGAATCGACCGTTCTACCCTCTATCGTAAGATCAGGGAACACAATGTTGATGTTTCAATTATCGCGGTTGAATAGTCCATGCAACACTAGTGTCGTTCGATCGCCAGTTTATGATCAGAAGTGTCGCATTGATTTGGCCCGGCAGAAAACCAAATATATTAGATATTTCAAATATATATCGTTTGTTCTGGAATCTCCCACCTCGTTTGTATTTCCTGCTGTCAATTCAGCACCTCCTCACCATTCATAAATTCTTTTTCATATTAAAGGGATAGGTACACTCACTCTTAATGGCACAAGAGTGTTAGACAGGCATTCAATATGCAAGGAACAGTATAAGTGCACATGAGGGTGGTGTTATTAAAATGGAATAAATGATGAGGGTTGGATCATGATTCGCCTTAGGCCCGCCTTAGTTATTAGTTTTATAATGATTACAGGATTTCTCATTTACAACCTGTGGGCTATCAGCACAGATCAGGCTGAAATATCTTACAGTACGTTCCTTACTGAATTACAGCAGGGCAATATTACCGAGGTAGTGATTAAGGGTAACCAACTCACCCTAAAGGATAAGAGCAAGGATACATTTGTAACATTTTCACCCGATGTATCTGCCCTGATGCCAAAACTCCTTGAGCGTGATGTTACCATCATCACGAAACCCTCCTCCGAGTATGATAAACTCCTGCGTGAAATCCTCATCGTGGTCCTGCTTCTAGGGGGCTGGTGGGTCATGAGCAGGAAACGAGTGCGAAAATCGATCGGATTCGATTCTCAGTTTGGCAAGAGAGTACATACCCGTTCTACCGTTACTTTCAATGATGTCGCAGGGACATCTGAGGCTCAGGAAGAGCTGAAGGAGATAACAGGTTTTCTCAAGCATCCCGAACGATTTGCCCGCCTTGGAGGCCGCATTCCAAAAGGAGTCCTGCTGCAGGGACCTCCCGGCACGGGCAAGACTTTGTTGGCACGTGCCATTGCCTCTGAAGCGTCAGTACCGTTCTACCCGTTCGGGGGTTCTGATTTTGTAGAGATGTATGCTGGTCTTGGTGCATCACGAGTGCGAGAGCTTTTTGATGAAGCGAAAAAGAACGCGCCCTGCATCATCTTTATTGACGAAATTGATGCAATTGGAGGTAAACGCAGCGGGACTCTTAAAAGTGGCTCAAATGATGAGCGGGAACAAACACTCAATGCCCTCCTGGTTGAAATGGACGGCTTCAGTACCGTTGAAACTATAATTGTCATCGCTGCAACTAACAGGGCCGACATACTCGATTCTGCGCTGTTGAGACCCGGCCGGTTTGATCGCCAGATAACCCTCACTCTGCCGGATGTTAAGGAGCGGCTGAAGATCCTTGAGGTACATGCCAAAAGTGTGGCGATGGCAAGTGGCGTTGACCTGATTAGCATATCAAGATCTCTTCCAGGATTTAGTGGTGCTGAAATTGCAAACCTTGTCAATGAGGCAGCGCTACTTGCTGCAAGAAGAAGAAAGTCCAAGGTTGATCTCCAGGATTTTGAAGACGCTAAGGACAAGATCATTATGGGGCTTGAGCGGCGAAGTGCGGTGGTAAGTGAAAAGGCACGGAGACAGGCCGCTTATCACGAGGCAGGACATGCCGTGGTTACCATGCTGCTGGCCAATACCGACCCGTTACACAAAATTACCATCATGCCGCGAGGAAGATCCCTCGGCTTGACCCAACAGGTACCCCTGGATGATTTACATGTTTTTTCGAAGGAATATCTCGTAAACCGAATCAAGGTAATGATGGGCGGACGAGCTGCCGAAGAACTGGTTTTCAGTGAACAGACAACTGGTGCCAGTGGAGATATTCGTACCGCCACTGATATTGCCATTCGACTGGTATGTGAATTTGGAATGAGCAGGAAGGTAGGACCGGTGGCATTTGATCTCGATCAGGCCATTGATGGTTCTGTTGATCCGATTCATTATCAGGGCATCAGTGAACAGACCAGGCGGGAGATTGATCTGGAAATAAGAATCCTTCTGACGGAGTGTTATGATGAGACATTGACGCTGCTAGGAAAGCATACAGACTTAATTCACATGCTTGCCGAATCACTGTTGGTCAATGAGACACTTGATTCCGAGGAGGCTGAAATCGTTTATCGATGCTATCAGAAGCGAAGAGCGATTGATTCAGAAAAGCAAAAGGATTCTGATCAGAAGAGGAATTAATATGAATTACATGAGGGTGATTATTCTTTTTCTAACGTGTGCCATGGTCAATAGTTTTATCGTTGATGCAGTGTTCGCTTCAGGCGATGATTCGATTATCGAAATAGGTACAATTGCCACCCTCTATAGCCCCGTTTTGTTTGACCACGAGCTACACGTGAAATATGCCTCCTGCGTGGAATGTCATCATCATACTACTGGAGAGGAACCCTCCGATCCTTATTGTTTGCCATGTCACAGTGGTGAAAAGGGAATTGCTCAAAATAGCTGTAATGAATGTCATACTAATGGTTCTGTAGATGAAACCGAATCAGACACCAGTGTGGTTACCTATCACAATGATGTCCCGACCTTGAAGGGTGCGTATCATTTGAACTGTATCGATTGTCATGAAGGAATTGGCACCGGACCGATCAGGTGTAGTGGGTGTCATGTATTAACCGGTGCGGGAGAGAAGTTCTATAAAACTGAAAAACGAGATCAGGAAGGTGGCGAGAGCAAGTAACATGTAACAGAGAAACCAATTGTCAAAATGAGGGTACCATGAAATCAATCCGCTTCTCACGCAGAAGGCTGGTTACCATATCTCTTGCCGGTGTAATGACCGGTCTCCTGGCTCCTTTGCAAAGAAATGCTAGGGGTAGTGACTTTCCGGGATATACGGAAAGTAAAGGTGTTCTGGTAGATTTAACCCGGTGTGTCGGTTGTCGAACCTGTGAGGCGGCATGCAACCTGGAAAACCAATTGCCTGCACCTGAACGACCTTTCAATGACATGTCCATTTTTAACGAGCAAAGTGATCATCTCAGACGACCTGATGACAAGGCATTTACGGTGGTGAATCGGTACGATTCTGGTTCGTCTGTCTCGCCGGTTTACAGAAAAATACAATGCAATCATTGTCAGGAGCCAGCGTGTCTTACCAGCTGTTTTGTAAATGCGTACACAATAACTGCAGAAGGTGCTGTTTTATATAACCATCAAGTATGTGTAGGGTGCCGGACATGCATGATAGCCTGTCCTTTTTCAGTTCCTGCGTTTTGTTATTCCAGTGCATTCAGTCCCCAAATCATGAAATGCAATTTCTGTTACCCAACCAGGCTGGTTCAGGGAAGACCCCCTGCCTGTGTAGAGGCTTGCCCAAGGGATGCATTGACATTTGGAGAACGGGCTGAATTATTGAGGATTGCTCGTCAGCGGATCAAGAGAAACAAGGGGCGATATATAAACTACATTTATGGTGAGAATGAAGCGGGTGGTACATCATGGCTTTATATTGCCGGGGTGCCTTTTAATGAGGTTGGCTTTGACGAAGACATTCCAAAGCAGCCGATCATAAATTATGTCAAAGACTTCCTGGCGATTGTCCCGATGGTATTAACCATATGGCCAGGGCTTTTTGCTGGAATTCATCTGCTGGTAAAAAGACGAGCCACCGCCATTGACAATGATCCAAAGTTAGCGGAGAGTGATCATGACAAAACCGCCGCATGATAGTGTTAGTTCAGCTGCATTTTCTGGTGAGCCAGGTCGCATTGCACGGTTTGTTTCGGGCAAAATTCTTATGGCAAAATCACCAAAACAATACCTCACACTGGTGTTCTCAAACCCTTTTAACTGGCTTCTCGCAGTTGTCCTTGCGATAGGAATTCCACTTCTTATTCAACGCTATGCAACAGGTTTAGGCTCTGTTACCCATGGGTCACAGGATTACCCGTGGGGGTTGCTGCTCGGTTTTGGTCTGTTCGGCATGGTGCCCTTATCTGCTTCCGGGTTTCTATTAAGTACCGCGGTTGAAATCTTTGGCAGGCATGACCTGAAGCCTATTGAGAGATTGGCGCTATTAAACGGGCTGCTCGGTTATTTTTTTGCTGTAGTTTACTTACTGGTTGATCTGGGAATGCCCTGGAGGCTTACCTATCCGATGTTTGTGTCTTTTGGTCCGGCAGCTGTACTTTTCCTGGTGGCCTGGCATGTTGCCACGTATTTGAGTGTGCAGATAGGCGAGATGATTCCCGCTTTTGCCGAATGGATTGGCTGGGATCGTGGTAAAAAATTCATTAAAAGGATTACACTTGGATTAACCATAGCCGGTATCATACTTTCTACCCTTCATCAGGGTGCTCTGGGGGCACTATTCTGTTACGCTCCCGGGAAGATTCATCCTCTTTGGATCTCCCCTGAATTTCAGTGGATTCACTTCTTCTGTTCCTCAATCTATGCAGGGCTATGTATGGTCATTGTCGTTTCAACCCTCGTTGCATTTTTCTTGCGGTTGAGATGCGATGAGAATTTCAAGAATAGTCTTGATCGGATCACCATAACCCTTTCAAGAGGCGCCGCATATGCGATGGTGACGTACCTGGTCATTAAACTGGTTGCTCTCGCGCATGATCAGGAATGGGGCTATTTACTCACTGGGTGGGGTGGATATTACGTTTCTGAAATGGTTATTGGTGTCATACTGCCTTTGGTACTGCTTACCTATGGTTCAAGGCATCATCTGATTCCAATGTTGAGAATTGGCAGTTTACTTGCGGTTCTAGGCATTCTCTGGAACAGGCTGAATACCGTGATCCTCTGCTATAATTGGAAATTACATCAGGAGATTCCACATTTTAAGGAGGTTTGGCTGGTCTTGACCATCCTGGCGATTTATATCATCACCTACCGATTTATTCTTTATCGATTGCCGGTTCTCTTCACATGGAAGGAATCTGACCGGTCTAACAATCCTGCTCGTTAATACGTGGAATTCCAACTTTATTAACTCCACACAATTGTCTCTTAATCCCACATATCTGTTGATATCCTGCAACACTTTTACCCGTAAACGGGCCACAATGGTGTAGTACAAAACACGTACTATTTAGGGTGGTGAATCACAATCAATAACGATAATAATAAGTTAAGTGAAATCAAGCATATAAAAACGAAGTCTAAAAGCTGTATTCTGGCACTCTTGATGCAATATACAGGGTAACAAAGACTTATTAACCCAGTTGAACTTTCACAGGGAGGATGCCATGAAAACACTTTTAGAAGCATCAAGGCGTACAAGAACAGAGACTGATATCGAGCATGGGCTTTTCAATGTTATTTTCAACATTGCCGCCGCATTTGCAATATTGATCGGAATATGGGCGGTCGCATGCCTCGTGAGTGGATTCGCTTCACAGGGGCCCTTAGCGATGTTTAGAGGGTATCTTTCTGCCGTCACCGGTTTCTAGACGAATTGGTAACTTGAGCGGAGGGTAGTGTGATGAAAATACGATCGAGCCAGATATTTCTCAGCGTTGGAATGCTGACCGGAGCACTGATTGGTATATGGGCAGTCGTCGCTCTTATTGCTGGATTACGGCAAAGCGGCTGGCAGGTTACCGAGCTGCTCCGGCAGTACATGGTTGCCACCGGTATGATTCAGCATTTCAATACAATGGTTGATTTCTACAGCCACATCAAAGGTGTCGAGTATATTATTTGTGTGGTGTTTTTTGTCGCTTTTCCACTTTTCTATAGGTACATCAGTGAAGATCGAAAGATTGTTAAGACTGAATGAAAGAATGGTGCGAATGGGGTCAAGGTCAACGAATGGGGTCAAATCTTTATCCTTGACAATGGTGAATGGTTGGGCTTTTCACCATTGTCCTATTTCACAACACGTTGAAGAAGTAAGAAATCTTGAACGGACGGTAGAAAGCAGATAGAGTGTCATGGATTGATACCTGTTTGGGGTAAATTTTAGAAAGGTTAGGACAGGCTTATAAAGCGACTACTTATCGTCTGTTTCTGGTTGAATGATCACGCTTTATTTCAAAATCGTCTCCTTAAGCATTGTCTTGCGATCCCAGGCCAATTTTGCATACACACCAATGCTGCTTTCACCTAGTGCTGTGATAACGAAACGTTACGGTTCACCAACCCACCCTCTTTGTGTCCCGTACAGCAAAATCAAGCAATCGCCAATGACAGGAGCAAATGCATTATTATAGTATTTATGGAGTCGAGCTCAGGAGTACATGAATGGCTGGGTACGGCAAATGGAAATAGTTTTTAAGATATTGATTCATCACCTTGGTGATGTGATAGTTATAGAGGTTTTGATACATGATGTTCCAACCCCTTGATAGTGTCAGTCCCAAACTTCTCCCCCAAACGGTGGAAGAAGTTGTCGATATGCTGTATGAAGATCTTTCGTTGCGTGATCGTGTTATCATGGCAGCGCTCTCTGAAAGCCAACTGGATTCCACGGTATACCTGGCCCTTGCCAAGATTCTTCGCAAGGAGTTCGGCCTTTACAACCGAAATCGCAACCTGATTTCCTCCTGCCGCAGCTATATGGGCACCACCTATGACTCGTATGAAGATCCGGCGATGATCATCATCAAGGAGTTGTGGAAGAAAATCAAGTCAAATCATCATCTGCGACTCGTAAAAGCCTGACCCAAAAAGCGCCTATGAGCGCCCGTTCTTTCTATAATTGAGTTCTTTCTTAAGTAGACAATTCTGAGTTATAAAAGATGATTTGAAGAGGGTCATATGAGAGAATGGTTTACCTCCATAAGGTTACTCTATTGGTCTTTGGGCCGGTGTGAAGAATTCCGAAAAGTGTTGTCGGCTGGGTAGTAGCCCGCCAGGATGCTTGGGCCAAGACAAGTGCTACGAAAAAATAATTAGTGTCACCTTCTCCTTTCTCAAAACTTCTTTTCTTGTATATGGATAAGTGAGAGTGCTCTGCACCTTGCCAATTAAGATGTTGCGTGGTTAAAGGTCTGCTATGGCTTTTTTCTGAGTTGCATGGCACTATACGGGCGATAACCTAAAACAACAAATTTCAGCTAAACCGGGATGGCAGGTGTCCATAAAACGACCATCTCATGAGGGATGAAATGTCTGCGATAGTAATCAGCGGTACCGGGCTTTACTGCCCACCACATGTTGTAACCAATGAAGAACTGGTCGATACCTTCAATGCGTATGTCGACAATTTTAATCGGAACAATCGCTCGGCGATTGAGGATGGCCTGGTCGAAGCACTTGAACATTCAAGCCGTGATTTTATTGAAAAGGCATCGGGAATCAAAAAACGGTATGTGATGATTAAGGATGGCATACTCGATATCGACCGTATGATGCCGCTGGTACCCCGGCGAGCCGATGAAGAGTTATCAATCACGGCAGAAATGTCTATTGCAGCGGCCCAGGAGGCGTTGAGACGGGCAAACAAAAAGCCCGAAGACATAGATTTGGTTATTTACGGTGCCTCGACCTCTGAAAGACCCTGGCCGGCGGTTGCGGTGGAAATTCAAGAGGCACTTGGCTGTCGTGGCTACGGGTTTGACATGACCGTTGCCTGCTCAACCGGTACGTTTGGCATTTCGACCGC
>QZLB01000188.1 GCA_004796425.1 Desulfobulbaceae bacterium
AAGAGATCCTGGGACCGGGTTGGCTTATCATATCATTATATCTCAGTGAAGAACCGAGACAATCACCTGAACATCCTGACCAGAAACCCTGACAACCTGGCCATCCTTAAAAGCTATGATATCTCGGCGCTGCTGACGCATTATTTTAAGACCCTTATTGGTGCCGTCGAACTTATCCCTGCCAATACGCTGTGCCACCTGGATGCGGGTTTTCGCCATGTCGAAGGAGTCGCTCTTGACGCGGAACATCGGGAATTAATTGAGCAGCTGCTCGAAACAGTCAAAAACCACTCGATGTCTTTGGAAATAAACACCTCTGGAATTCGCAACAGGGGCATCCCCTACCCAGAGGAATCCATTATCCGCCTGGCACTATCCCACGGGATCCCTCTGGTTGCAGGCTCAGATGCCCATCGTCCGGAAGATGTCGGACGCGATTTTGATCGTTTAGAAGCGTTACTCAGCTGAGAAACTCATCCATCGCTTCTTTCAGTGACTGGGCATTGAAAGGCTTATGGATAATCTTATTAACCCCAGCCGCCCGCGCCGCATCATTATCATTTGCCTCGTTCTGAGTAGTTACCATGATAATAGGCAGCATTTTTGACGGATATTTTTTGCGGATCTCAACGGCCAGATCAATGCCGGTTATATCGGGCATATTCAAATCGGTGAGCACCAGCAGCGGTTTCTCTGTCTGTAGCCATTCGATCGCAGTTTTGGGGAACTCGAATAATACCGGTTCGTACCCCAGTTCATGCAGGGTAGCCTTGTAAATATTCAGGATCATCCGTGAATCATCAACCGCTACAACCTTCGGCTTGACCCCTACATCTTCCTCCCCACCCATTTTACTGGCAAACACTTTCAAGTCGGCTTCAACTAATAGTTTGTGATAGTGTTCCCTGGTATCCTTGTGGGTATGGGGGAGATAGACCAGGGCCATCTCCTGGAAAAAATCCTCTGGGGCGAGGCTTAAAAAGACTTTGTCTACCTGAGCATTGACGATAATCTTGGTAATATGCCTTGCATCATCATTCATCGGGCGCAACAGGTTTTTGAGTCCTGCGGCAAGAATCTCCGAGAAATTCTGGTCAATGGCCCGGGCAGCCGCAATACAGACATGATCTTCCCGATCGCTCAGGCCTGCTGTAAGGGTGTATGCTCCTTTCCTTAGTGGGAGCAGTGCTAATGCTTCATAGGCGGCAAACCGGACATTGGCGTCCTTTGGTTCGCTATCAAGCAGCTTTCTAACCGGCATAACTGCCGACTCATCACCAATATCACCAAGCACGTTCAAGGTATGAATCTGGAAATCGGGGTCATGCTTTTGCAGATTCTCTATCAGGAACGGTACTGATTTTGGGCCAATCTTCACCATTTCCTGCTTGGCGAACGTTCGCATATGCGCATAATGTGAACGGAGGGTATCGTTGAGCTTTTCCAGTGATACCTGATCCTGCACATCGGCAAAGATTGACAGGATCATGAAATCCATCTCATTATCCGTGCCCATTCGCTCAGCCAGCCGGTGCATAGCCGTCGGTGTGCCAACCTGCCCCAACGCCTGGATCGCTGCAAGGATCAACTCACGATTGGCCGCATACATAAAATCGGTCAAGGTGTTTATTGCTTGGGGATCCCCGATCATACCCAGGGTTTCTATTATCAGCAGAATCTGCGATTCGTCACTGGCACTGGTAACCAGGTCCAGCAGCGCCGGGGTCGCATCTTCATATTTGAGTTCCCCGACCAGTGTAACGATATGGGTCTTGTCGCCAATATCTTCAGACAGCAAGAAATTATTGATTAATTCAGGGTAGGCAATCAGATTTGACAGCAGGGTTTCCCTGATAACCGGCATCTGCTCAGCAACTTCACCATGATCATTGAGCAAATAACAGAGAAGCGGCACGGAGAACTCCACCTCACCACGAGACAATTCATACACCAACCGGTTTCTGGTCTGTTCGTCAACATCTCCGATATGAGCCAGAACGAGTCTCGCTTTCAGCGAGTCACCGGTTGAAATATTGTCCTTGATTTCCTGTACCATGTGGTCCGGGTTTAAATCAGCCATGTGAATCCCTTTATAAAATTAATAAGGTATCGGTTTTCCTCCACTCAATTTGTAGCGTATCACACCGGACAATTCTTTGTCCAATACAGAGGGAACAAATATCTTCGGCAGGAAGAGGGGTAATTTAACCATATGTAAAAATTGGATATTCCGGATTTGAGATTACTATCAAACCCGGAATTTCAGGGTCAGAACAATCAGGACGTTTATTCAGGTAACCAATCTACATTCATACGCTTTATCACATTGATGCCACCAGCCAAGACCAGGCTGTTTTCATACCCGACATGATCAAGGAATCGTTGGATTTCATAGGATCGTGAACCGGCGTTACAGATGATGATCAAGGTCTTATCCTGGGGAAGTTCCTGGTAGCGATCACGAACCTGTTCATACGGGAGTGACAGCCAACGCTGGGGACCAAATTTATCTATAAAGGGTTGTGCCTGTTTTTCATGACGTACATCGAGCATAACCCAGTCCGGTTCCGTATCGAGATCATCAATAAATTTCAGGTACTCTGGCATGTTGATCTTTCTAAGTCGGTCATCGCAGAGATTTTCCGCCACATAGGCTGCCGCGTTTACCGAGTCGATCGCCGCTGAAAATGGCGGTGCATAGGCCAGCTCGATATTGGCGAATTCCTCAATGGTAGCTCCTTCCCCCAGCAGCGGAGCAGCACCGTTAATTCGAGCCAAAATGCCATCCCCCATTGGTCCGACCCCTTGCATCCCCAGAACCCTCCTGGTGCGACGGTCGAAGATAAGAAGAAAGCAGGCAATGGCCTGAGTGGGGAAAAAATGAGCTCGGTCAATGGGGGAGGTCAGTGAAATATCAGCATCGTAGCCGGAGTTTTTTGCGCCATGGAAGGTAAGACCAACGGAGCCGATACTCATATCAAACGCTTTCATAATGAAACTGCCCACCCCACCTTTAAAGGTTGAAGGAACCCCTGCGATGTTGTCTCCGGCAACCCGACCCTGCTTGTTGGCCAGGGAGCCCAGTGGAGCAAAAAATTTCTGCCCCGAAACAAGGTGGGTGATTTCAACGCAATCACCAGCGGCGTAAATATCTGGATCAGAAGTTTGCATTCGCTCATTTACCACAACCGCGCCGGTGGCGGATACATGCAGACCGGTAGCGGAGGCAAGACTTGATCGCGGTTTGACACCGGTGGCAAGGATGATGAGGTCGGCATCCAGTGTTCTATTATTGGTTTTCACACCGCATGCCTTGCCATCTCCGTCACTGATAATCTCGGTCGCGCCTTCCGAAAGGAAGACCTCAACATCATTATCTCGAAGGTGTCTGACCAGGATTTCGGACATTTCCCAATCCACCAGGTTGGGCAACAATTGATTCTGGAATTCAACGATACTGGTTTCGACACCCCAGAGATCCTTCAAAGCTTCAGCCATTTCTATACCGATGGCACCACCACCGATCACCACAGCTTTGCCAACCAGGCCTTTGGCTATTCTTTCTTTTATCGCAATTGCTTTATGGAGATCACTGATGGTGAACACACCGTCAAGCTCAACCCCAGGTATAGGAATGACAATTGGTTCACTTCCGGTGGCCAGTAGCAGTTTATCGTAGGATATCTCCTCCTGCTCCCCTGTTTTAAGCTTCTCTACCAGAACCGATTTATTGGTTCGATCGATAGACAATACCCGGGTAGAGGTCATCGTCGTAACACCCTTTGCTTTTTCAAAAAAGAATTCATCTCTGAGCATATGAAAACTGGTTTTGCGTAAATCGTTTTCATCTGCCACATCACCCGAGACATAATAGGGTATTCCGCACCCACCGTATGATATCAGGCTGTCCTGATCGATCAGGACGATCTGTGCTGAAGGATCAACTCGCTTTATCCGTACCGCTGCTTTTGGCCCCGCGGCTACTGCTCCAACAACCACAACTTTCATACTCATATGCTCACCTAATCATGGAATTAGTAGGAAAAATTTTTTGCATATGAACACTATGCGGTGGTTTTTTCAAGCTGATTTTATCGAACTGAAAAAGCGGTGTTCGATAGTTGGAAAACTGCAGTTACTGCTCGGGCGGAAGAAGTTTCTCTAAGCGTAGGCGATGCCTGGAATCAAAGAGATGACGCTCTATCATTATCACTGCACAGATAACACCAAAACCGGTACCTGCTCCAATCAAGAACATGATAAGGAGTTGGTATTTAACCGCTTCAACCGGAGGAGTCCCACCGAGAATCTGGCCAGTCATCATCCCTGGCAGGCTTACCAGGCCGGCGGCAGCCATCGCATTGATGATAGGAATCATGCCGGTTCTTATCCCGTCCTTCCGCAGCTCCGCGATCGCTTCACGCCATGTTTCGCCTAACATCAACCGTTGCTCGATGATTTCCTGCTGTTCAAAAAACAGGCTGGTCATTCGGTCTGAAGCAAGCGCCACACCTGTCATTGTATTGCCGAGTAGCATTCCGAGGAATGGGATAGCGTAGCGTGGTTCATACCAGGGGTCCTGTTTCAGAATGACCAGAAGGGCCAATATCGTCACTGAAAAGGAGGAAATAAACATGGATCCGACTCCCACGCCAAATCCGAACCACCCTCTGATTTTTCGTTTCAATCTGACCCGTACTTCTCTGCCGGCTGCGACCAGCATGACCATGGATATCAGAAAAATCATCCAGAATGCACTGGTAGCAAAAAGTGATTGCAGGACAATTCCGATCAGCAGTAATTGAATGGTCATCCGAATGGCAGATACCACCATCTGTTGGCCAAGGCCCAGATTCAATCGAACACTCAGGACAGCGAGTATCACAATAAGACCCGCAGCAATTGATAAATCAAGACTGCTCAGTGGAGTCACATTCATCATTGCCCCTTATTTTGTAGGCTGCTGGTCTCTTCGACAGGGATCAATTTATCAACCAGCAAGGTAAAGCTTCTGTCGCAGACCCGGTGCAGTTGGTCATCGTCATGACTTACCCAGATAACGGTCACTTGCTTGAGCTTCTGGTATTCCAGGACAATCTGTTCCACTGTCTGCAGGTTAGCAGAATCCAGACCACTGCCCATTTCATCAAGGAGCAGCACTGCAGGTTCTCTTGCCAGCGTACGGGCAAGCGACAGCCGCTGCTTCTCTCCCGTTGAAAGTCGTGATGGCTGCCAGTTGAGAACCTCAGGTTTAAACCCGAGCGTATTCACCATTTCTACTATTTGATCACGTTCCATCTGTATGGGGAAATGGTCCCGAATTCGGGAATGCCACCAACGTGATTCGGCCGGTACCATGCCAACCTGGCTTCTCCATTGCGGTCCTGTGAACTCGCTCAATTTTCTCCCGTTGAGAATCACCTCCCCCCCATGGGGATCAAGATCACACAGTGCTCGCAAAAACAGTGTTTTACCAATACCGGAAACACCCTTTATACCAATGCATTCAGGACCGCATGAGAGATCATAGGGGCCATTCTTGCCAAAGGTCAACTTGGCTATCTGGAAATGGGCTTGTTTCATCTATGGCAGGATAATGGAAAAGGTGGTCCCTTCACCTTCCTTGCTGTTAACAAGAATCTCACCCTGGTGCGCTTCGATCGAATTTTTCACAATGGCCAGGCCAAGGCCAGTACCTTTGCTCTTGTCGGTATAAAATGGTTGGAATATCTGTCTGATTTTATCTGGATCAAGGCCGGTACCGCTGTCTGAGAGTGCAATCCAGGCCCGACTGTTAGACAGGACCTCAGTTCTTATCCGCAGGGTACCACCATCGGGCATTGCTTGAATCCCGTTGATCAAAATATTAAGAAATGCCCGGTAGAGCATATCCTCATCGACACGCCGTACCAACGCTTCGTATTGAAATTCAGTTTGAATCTCAATGTTCTGTTTTTCAGCCATTGACCGTATAAACTCAATGGCCCGGTTGAGTACAAGGTTTATATCCTGCTCCTTTAAAATTGGTTCCTGGGGACGGGCAAAATCAAGAAATTCAGTGACAATGGTATTGAGACGCGTCGTTTCATCAATGATAATCTGGCTGAGATTCTCGTTCCCGGGTGCCACTTTTTTAATCCGTTTCGTCAAGATCTCAGCAGTACTGCGAACGATACCGAGCGGACTTTTAATTTCATGGGAAACCGTGGCAACCATAGTACCGAGATGGGCCAGTCGTTCTGTCTTATTAAGCTGCTCCTCCAATTTCAGCCGCTCCTTGGTTCGACGCTCAAGAATTTTGCCTGCCCGGGACACAATGGTTCGAAGTACCAGGAACAGCACGGTCATGACCACACTGGATACCAGAATAATTCTGCTCTGAAGCTCTAGGATCGCGGTATAGTCCTTGGACAGGTCCTTAACGATTTCAATGACCCCCATGATTACTTCACCTGATTCCCCACTCTGTTTTACCTGGCGAAACGGGATAAAGGTCTTCAGCTGACAACTCACCGTCTCGTCTGCCGATAACAGACTCAAGATCGATCCCTTATAAATAAACCGGGAGTTAGTCATTCCCTTTAAGGCCTTCTCGTACTCAACACCTCCTTTGTCTCGTGCCCCGACAAGTTCAGGAACCGTGGAATAGGAAATGACATTTTCGCTTGAATCATAGATTGTTACAGAGTCGATCGCTAGTCCCTGGACAAGACTCGTTACTATTCTATCGAGATAGTCAAACTGGTCTGGATTTCTCAAGGCGATCCTGCCATAGCGAACCACCGCCGGCAGGACAAATCGTCTGAAGACCTGCTGGTTGAGATTTTCTGCGAGCAGCAGTGAGTAGTCTTCGCTCTGCTTGAGCATGACGTCTCTGGCATGATTGGAAATAATCCAGGAGAGAAAAAGCGTAACGATAAGAAAAACCCCAAGGGCAGAAAAAGAAAAGTATTTAACCAGAGTAAACGGTTGAAAACTGTCTTCAGATTTCCGATGTAGAATCTGCTGACCTTTATCGTCCATCTCACTATGCTCTTCACTCATTCCGAACTCCACACCAGCACAACACGATTACATGTTGCCGGCCTTGCGTGCTTTACCCCTCGAGGGCTTTACAATACTCTTTGTATAAAAAATCATCAGCAATCGCATGATCGATGATCTGCCATGGCAGATAGCTGTCTTCATAATATTGCCGGGTGGCCCACAATGATTCCGTAAGCCCCTTATGCTTCAGTGCCTGTTTCCAGCTCAAACCTTTTGCTACCATATCAAACAGGAGCTCACCAATTCTACGGTCACCCCGTGCGAGCATGGCTTGAAACAACACCTGCTCCGGATTGTCGAAGCTCACTTTGCAGTTTTTATAACCTGCAATACCATTTTTCAACCGCTTCCGTCTTCTTTTCAATTCCTTCACGACCAGAGCGCTCTCCACCTGATCTTCATTTCGCTCCATTCTTCTGCTTACACCATAGGGATGATATTGAAAAGGGGTCCACGGTTTCGGGGCAAAACTGTTTACAGAAATCTGCAGTTCACAGAGTCTACCGCGACTTTTTCCTATCGGGTCAATGACGGCTTTAATTTTTCCGATCAGCTGCAAAAATTCGTCAAGATCCTGGTCACATTCCGTGGGCAGGCCGATCATCACATACAGTTTAATTCTGTTGATTCCGGCCCTTGTCAGGCGCTCTGCAGCGATGATCAGATCCTGTTCCTGCAAGCCTTTATTGATCAAATGTCTCAGTCTTTCCGAGGTGCCATCGGGGGCAATTGCCACACTTTTGAGCCCGCTGCGGGAAAGCAGCTCGACCAAACGCTCTGAAATTCTATCTGCCCGCAAGGATGAAAATGAGAGGCTGCATTGTTGCTGATCTATAAATTCAGCAATCGTGTCAATCGTTTCCGGCGCCGACATCTCCATGCCAAGCAGACCAATTCTGTTGATATGTTCAGGCCTTTGCCTGATACTTTCCAATACCGCTCCCGCATCCCAGATACGGGGAGGACGATAGATAAAACCGGCGGTACAAAAACGGCAGCCGCGAGAACATCCCCTACCTAGTTCGGTCAGGTAGAGATCCGCAAATTCGGTATTCGGTGTTAGTAGTTCTGAGTGAGCCGCATGGTCTTTGGTCTTCAGGTACACCTTTTTTATACGTTCGGGAAAACCTGGTGCCGCATGAGTTGAGATCTGGTACCCCCTCTCGTCATATTGCGGGGTATAAAATTGCGGACCATAAAACCCTGGTTGGCTGGTGCAGAGCTCTTTAACAAATTGGGCTCGGTTTTGCAATCCATCCGGCTCCTGTAACTTTTCTGTGAGCTTGTCCGCAAGGGGTTCAAATTCACCAATCACCATCAGGTCTGCGATGGCTGCCAGAGGCTCGGGATTCATGAACATGGCGACCCCACCCATGATTACCAGTGGAGATTGACGCTCGATGGTCTCGCTCCTATTACTGGTAAAAACTTCGATCCCGCCACGCAAAAGGATTGAGACCAGATTGGGGTAGTCATGCTCAAAACTGACGGAGAAAAGAACAACGGGAAAATTTTCAAGGGTTCTGCCAGATTCAACCGAACGGGGTTTCTCTTCGTCGGTATCGGGCAGGAATACACGCTCACAGACAAGCCCACTCTCCTGGTTGAGCATATGATAAACAATTTGAAAGCCGAGATTGGACATCCCGACATGGTAAGTATTCGGGTAGATCAGACCGATCGGAATTCTGCCATCCCATTTCTTCAGATAGGTTCCGCTTTCATGGCTGACCGGGTTTTTGCGGTAGCCGTCTTGCGATCCTTCCTTGGTGCGTCGAATGGCGCCTGACTTCTTTCGATCCAAGATCCCCGGGTCCGGCTGGTGTGCTGATTAGTTTGCTTTCTTTCTTAGATAGGTAGGAGTTTCGAGATAGTCTTCATTCCATCCACTATCCCGTTTGTCTTCTTCCTTTTCGGCACCACGCACCGGGCCAAGATTATCAAAAGCTTCAAAATTAGACCCCGGCAGGCTCGTGATACGAGGTTTCTTATTAGTTGGTGCGGGTTTCACTGCGACATTATTATCATATTCATATCGTTGCTGACGAGATGGCAAATCCCCCACTTCGGCAATGGTTTCCTGCCTGGAGTTCACATCTCCGACACCTGTTGCAATCACCGTAACATGGAGCTCGTCGCCAAGAGAATCATCGTATAAGGCCCCAATAACGACCTTGGCTTCGTCATCTACCTTTTCCTGAATCAAGGCTGATGCTTCCATGAATTCCGACATGGTAAACGACTCTTCGGTCGCAGAAATGTTAATCAATAATCCTCGTGCCCCATCGATACCGACATCCTCGAGGAGTTGATTATCTATGGCACGTTTGGCTGCCTCCAGCGCCCGTTTTTCACCTACGGCAACCCCGGATCCCATGATCGCCGGACCGACCTCTTTCATGACTGTTCTCAGGTCTGCAAAATCCGCATTGATCAGGCCAGGGACATTGATCAGATCGGTGATACCTTTTACGGCCTGAAGGAGCACCGTGTCGGCCAGCGCCAACATATCGGCAAGTTTGGAAGTCTTCTGCATCAGGCCGAGGAGCCGATCATTGGGAACAGTGATAATGGTATCTGCATATTTTTGCAGTTCTTTCCAACCGTCCTCGGCGTTTTTCTGCCGATACTTACCCTCGAAATTGAATGGCTTTGTGACGACTGCCACGGTGAGTGCGCCAAGTTCTTTACTGATTTTTGCAACGACCGGCGATGCCCCGGTACCTGTACCGCCGCCAAGACCAGCGGTAACAAAAACCATGTCACTACCCTTGAGGCTTTCCTTGATATCTTCCAGAGATTCATGGGCTGCCTGAGCTCCGGTTTCAGGATCCGCCCCGGCTCCAAGCCCTTTGGTAATACTTGGCCCCAATTGTAAGCAGATATCTGCCTGTGACTGATCAAGGGCCTGCTTGTCGGTGTTGGCTGCAATAAAATGTACTCCCTGCAGCCTGTTGGAAACCATTGTGTTTATCGCATTCCCTCCACCGCCACCAACACCAATGACTTTTACAACTGCAACTCCTTCTGTTTCAGCCATTCTGAACGGCATGCCTTTCTCCCTTCTATATCGTCTAATTCTCTGTTTTTAAAACAGGAAATGCTCGCTTACATTTGTGCATAACTATATCATTTCACATAGTGCACATAAACAAAAAATTCCACCTCACATCATTTTTTTGAACCACCCTTTCATTTTGTTCACGACCCCATCTTCCTTTCTCAAACTACTTCTCTGTAAGTCCCGACCATACATCACCAGACCCACGCCGGTCGTGCAGCGCGGGCTGAAAACATCCTCCACCCGGCCACCAATCCCGGCAGGGTAGCCAATGCGTACCGGCAAATCGAAAATCTGTTCGGCAAGGTCTACAATATTGGCCAATAGCGCAGACCCTCCGGTCAGTACGACTCCGGCATTAATTCGGTTTTTCTGTCCCGAGGCGACCAGCTCCCGATCAACCATTTCCAGAATTTCTATCATCCGCGCTTCAATGATGTCGACCAGTACCTTTTGGGTCACCCGGCGCGGTTCTCGATCACCGACCGATGGAACATCGACCACATGGTTTGGTTTGATCAGGGACGAAAGTGCACAACCATAATCTTCTTTGAGTCGTTCAGCTTCGGCCAGAGGGGTTCTCAAGCCAACAGAGAGATCGTTGGTCAGATTATGGCCCCCAAGCCCGATTTCGCTGGTATGCCGTATGGTGCCCTCACAAAACACGGCAATGTCCGTGGTACCACCGCCAATATCAACGAGGGCAACTCCTAGTTCCATTTCATCCTGGGCCAGCACCGATTTCGCCGAGGCAATGGATTCAAGTACCAGGTCTGCCACTTCAAGTGATGCTTTATTGCAACAGGTCACCAAGTTGTGTACCGCTCCAATATCGGCGGTTACGATGTGTACGTTGGTAGCCAGCCTGACCCCGGTCATGCCCAGCGGATTTTGAATACCGGTATGATCATCGACCATATACTCCTGCGGAAGAACATGGATCACCCGCTGGTTTTCAGAAATTTTAACCGTCCTGGCTGCGTTAATCACTTCCTTGACGTCTGCATGTTTTATCTCGCGACCATTTACTGCCAGAATGCCCGGACTGTTAAATCCTTTGATATGATTTCCGGCAATACCCACATACACCGAATCCAGAACACACCCGGCAAGCTCCTCAGCTACAGAGACCGCTTTTCTGATCGATGCAACCGTGCTTTCTATATTCACAACGATTCCTTTCCTCATTCCCAGGGAAGCCGTTGTACCTACCCCAATAACTTCGATACGGTCTTCAAAAACCTCTCCGACAACACAACATATTTTGGTTGTGCCTATGTCGAGTCCGACGATCAGTTCACCACGCATCTCTTCATGCTTCACGGGTAAACTAACCGTTTCCTGTACTTCATCCTGTTGCAATTCGTCACCTTTATCCATAAATAATTACCCTGACTCACTATAGCCTACAATTACCCTTCCTTCCAGGTAGTCTAATCTAATATATGCGACTCTGGCAATTTTCATACCCTGTTTTCTTGGTTTATAAAGTATTTCAAGTACTTTCCAAAGTTTATTATATTTATTCCGTATTTCGCCATGGCCAAAAAATACTGGAAACGGGTATTCCACCATGTAGATAATCAATCCCTTGTCATGATCAACATGCAGTTCAGAAACTTGCTGAAAAGGAAGGTGTGGATTGGTTGCTTTTCTGAGAAAAACCAGCGGTGCTTCTAGTTTGGCTTTGAGATCATGAGTCTCACTGATATCACGGATACCTGTAATTACCGGATAATCGAGGTCCATCCCTGCTGCCGGTTCGATAAAGGGATAGCCATACCGATCGATGTAGTAGAGCTTCGA
>QZLB01000259.1 GCA_004796425.1 Desulfobulbaceae bacterium
AAAAATCAGATATCTACAACGTATTTTCCTAGGTTGTTTGATAGTATATCATTGCCTTTCTGCCAAATGGTACCCCAAGCTTCCGCATCCGTGACCTGAGGGTTCGGGGATTTACGCCAAGCAACTTTGCTGCTCCATTTTTTCCTTCAACCTTTCCGTGAGCCAGTGTCATTACTTTTTTGATATGTCGGGCCATTGCCATATCCAAATCAAACGAGTCTGCATGAACACTATCACCAATAGTGCTCTTTTTTATGTTTTCACTGATGCCTGATGGCAGACGGGAAAGTTCCGCAAACGACAGTGGTTGATTCTTGGATAAAATCAGCGCACGCTCTATGGCGTTTTCAAGCTCCCGGACATTCCCCGGCCATTCATAAGCGATCAACCGATCCATTCCTTCAGCGGTAATTTTAGGAGTGCTGAGGAGTTTCATCTGCATCGACTTTTTCTCGACAAAATGATGCGCCAGAGATGGAATATCTGGTTTCCGTTGGCCAAGAGTGGGTATTTTTATAGGAAAAACCTTTAATCGATAATAGAGATCTTCCCTGAAAAGTTTCTGCTGCATCATCTCTTCGAGATTTCTATGGGTAGCGGCAATGACTCGAATATCAAGATCTAGTTTTTCAGTTCCCCCGACCCTGGTTATCGTCTTCTCCTGTAAAACCCTGAGAAGCCGGACTTGAGCCTCTGGCGTTAATTCTCCTATTTCATCAAGGAATATTGTTCCTCCATGAGCGCGTTCAAAACGGCCTCTTCTAAGAGCTGCCGCTCCGGTAAACGAACCTTTTTCATGACCAAACAATTCACTATCCATCAGCGCGTTAGGTATTGCCCCACAGTTCACATCGATAAACGGCCCACCGAATCGAGAAGACATCTTATGGATAGTGCTGGCCAATAATTCCTTGCCGACCCCGGTTGGACCCAATAGCAAAACAGGGCTTTCTGTTGGTGCGACTTGGTGTATCAAGGACATGGTATCTTTCAGGCCTCCCTCAGCACCTATTACTTTATCCCCCCATACCCGCCGTAATTCTCCCTGAAGGAATTGGTTATCATCTTCCAGCAGTTCCTTATAACGTTGCACCTCACGGTACTGAAGGCTGTTGGAGACTGCGATTGCAAAGGGTTCGTTGAGTTGGGCGATGAGCTTTTCATGTTCGAGAGTAAACTCTTCCCCTGGTTCTCCGAAAAATGCTACAACACCCAGGAATTTATGCTCTATAACGAGGTCAAGAATCATACAAGCACGTTCAAGACACCCGAAATCCTGGCAAAACGGTTCCGCAATTGGATCGAGACTCGTATTCTTTATCCGTCGCACCCTCAGGAACCGCTGATCCTCAACTTGCTGTCTCCCTTTTGGTGGGATCTGAATTTTAATAGAGACGGCTTGGTAATACTCTGAGGTTGCACGAGCTACGGTCTCAACGACCCCTGCATCCCTGTCGTAGTGAGCGATGAACATCTGCCATACAGGGATAACTTCTTTCAGGTAAAGAAGGAATTGCCAAAGAGCTTTTTCAATCTCTAGGCTACCACTGATCTTCAGCGTCGATTCCCGAAAAAATTCGTTATTATCAAGCACAATATTCCCTCCAATTTGGTTCTCGGTCGCCAAAATCAACTGGCTCGTATGAATAGATCCGACTATATACGAAAAACCTCCCTCTATCTACCAAATATGATAGATATGGCATACACACCTTCAACTCAACAGATGTTTTTGAAATAGCCAGCCCCTTTCTTACACTCTCAATTAGCATGTATTATCAAAGGCATAGCGCATGACCCAGGAGACGATAACTAAAAAGCCGACACTTGAAAGCTTATCCACCCACCTGAAAGTCGAGATTATTGTTTCACACCCACCGCTTTCTACCATTATTAATAGATTTTTCTATCATATTTAACAGATCACTACAGAACTACTCATTTCACTCCTTTGTTCCTCCTCAATCCGCCTGTCTCTTAGAGGTTTCCCTCGATTTCCATATTGGCATACATATTGCCTCATTATTGCTGATACATGGCTCATTATAAATAATTAAGCGGGAATAGAAAAACTAACCTGAAAGTCTACCCCGAAAGGACACGACATCATGGCCAAGAAAGTTTTCAACAGCGGTGAATTCCTCATCAAAAGCATTGATTGTGATACTATTTTCACACCAGAAGATTTTACAGACGAACATAAGCAAATTGCGGCGACCTCCATGCAGTTTATTGAGAATGAAATCTGGCCGATCAACGATCAGATCGAGGCCAAAAATTTTGACCTTGTTCGGTCAAACCTGAGAAAGTGCGGTGAGCTTGGCCTGATGATGATTGATGCACCGGAAGATATTGGAGGACTTGAGTTAGACAAGGTCACCAGCATGGTGGTAAGTGAAACCTTTGCCTTTGGCAAGAGTTTTGGCCTGACATACATGTGCCACACGGGTATCGGAATGTTGCCATTGCTCTATTACGGAACCCGTCAACAAAAAGAGAAATATCTAGACAATCTCATGTCTGGTGCCTGGGTTGGTGCCTACTGCCTGACTGAACCGGGATCTGGCTCAGATGCACTTGGCGCGAAATCCACTGCACACCTCTCTGAAGACGGCTCCCACTACATCCTGAACGGTACCAAGCAGTTTATCACCAACAGTGGTTTTTCCGATTTGTACACGGTCTTTGCCCAGGTCGACAATAAACATTTTACCGGCTTTCTGGTGGAACGCAGTTTCAAAGGTCTGGAAATTGGGCCTGAAGAGAAAAAAATGGGCAACCATGGTACCTCGACCTGCCAGGTCATCATGAACAATGTGAAAGTTCCTGTCGAAAACCTTCTGGGCGAGGTCGGTAAAGGTCACAAAATTGCGTTTAATGTCCTCAATATCGGTCGCTTTAAACTCGGAGCGACTTGTACCGGGCAGATAAAATATGCCCTAGCCGAAGGTTCGCGTTACGCAAATGAGCGTAAACAATTTAATACCGTCATCGCAAAATTTGGTGCAATCAGAGAAAAGCTAGCAGATGTGACCGCCATGGCTTTTGCCGGTGAGGCAGTTGTCTACCGGTTGGCTGGTATGATAGACGACAGGCATGCCATCATTTCCAAAGATACCGATGACTACTCAGCAGAATATCAGCGCGGCATTGAAGAATACGCTGCGGAATGCGCCATTATAAAGGTACTCTGTACTGAATATGGGGCTCAATCAATTGACACGATGCTTCAGATCCACGGTGGATATGGCTATATCGCCGAGTATCCAATTGAGCAACTCTATCGGGACGAACGGGTCCAGAGAATATGGGAAGGAACCAACGAAGTCAACCGACTGTTGATCCCTGGTACCTATCTGAGAAAAGGGTTGAACAACAATCTTTTGTCTCTTGATCTTGAGGCTGATAGTAAGAGCGATTTTATTGCTGAGAAAAAACTCTTAACCGGGATGAAAACCATCTATTCAGAACTCGTTGACAATGGACTGAAAACATTTGGTAAAAAAATTACGGCAGAACAGGAAGTATTACTCACCCTGGCGGATATGATAATTCAAATATTTGCACTTGAGAGTGTGATTCTCCGGGTAGACAAAGCCCTGAAAACAACAAGTGACACGAAAGCAATACAATACCAGGCAGTCGCCAGAGTCTGTACCTTTAAAATGAGGCAGCAATTCATAGCTGCAGCTGAGCAATGCGCTGCATTTATGGACCAAGACGTATCCGAGTTGCTTACTGCCCACACAACATACTCATCACCCGGCTTGCTGCAGGCCAAACAGCAATTGGCAGAGGCGACCAGCCTTACAGAGAAATACATTTTTTGAAACTGTAGCGCAACTGTTGACACCTACTAGGAGACACCCATGAAAGAAGTTGTCATTGCCTCTGCCTGTCGAACTGCCATCGGGACATTTGGTGGAACCTTGCGAGATATGAGCACCGCAACGCTGGCATGCGTTACGATGAAAGAAGCTATATCTCGCGCTGGTATCTCAGCGGAGATGATTGACGATGTCCGTTTCGGTTGCTGCATGGAACCGGCGGATACCTTAAATGTCGCGCGGGTAGCCTCCCTCATGGCGGGGGTCCCTCACTCATCTACCGCCACCACAATCAACAGAGTCTGTATCTCTGGAATGGAAGCCGTCATCTCAGGGATGGCAATGATTCAGGCAGAGATGGCGGATATCATCCTGGCAGGCGGAGCAGAACATATGTCCGGTGTGCCTTACATCGTACCCGCTGCCAGATGGGGTTGTCGATTGCAGGACCAATCCTTTGTCGACGCCTTAATCAGGGCCTTGCACTGTGGCTCGCACGTCCTTCCCGATGCCGCAGAAGGCCCCGTTGACCCTGAGCAGCCTCCCCTTTGCTTTTTTAAGGGAAAACCCTACATAATGGGCCATACAGCGGAGTTTATTGCCCAACACCTCGATATAAGCAGAGAAGAAATGGATGAGGTCGCACTGCGTAGCCACAATGCAACAGAACGGGCAACCAAAGACGGTTCTTTCGCAAAAGAGATTGTCCCAATCGAGGTTCCGAGGCGTAAAAAATCTCCCCTCTTGTTTGACAAGGACGAGCATTTCAAACCTGGTTTAACAGAAGAGGACCTGGCCAAACTCCCACCGGTATTTGTGCCGGAAAATGGCAAAGTGACTGCCGGCAATTCTAGTGGCTTAAACGATGGGTCGAGCAGTATAATTATCATGTCCGCAGAAAAAGCCAAAGAGCTTGATATTTCACCCCTGGCCAAAATCAAAGGTATCGGTCGCGGTGGCTGCCATCCATCCGTGATGGGTTTATCCCCTGTCCCTGCTGTCCGTGATCTGGAAGAGAGAAGTGGCTATAAGATAAACGATTTCGAGTTGATAGAGCTAAACGAAGCCTTTGCCGCCCAGTACATAGGCTGTGAACGTGAGCTTGGACTTAAGCGGGATATTACCAATGTTAACGGCTCGGGGATTGGGCTTGGTCATCCAGTCGGCTCAACCGGGGCACGACTAATCGTCACCTTGGTTCATGCGCTAAAAAACAGAAATAAGTCGCTCGGATTAGCGACTCTCTGCGGAGGCGGAGGCGTCTCAATGGCATGCGCAATTGAAACAGTATAACTGCTTATCAACCGCAAAGTCGGTTCAACTTATTCAGGAGGCCCTTGTGACATCACCATTGACATATCAGGAAAAGGCTTGGTTACAACATTATCAGAAAGGTGTACCGGAAAAGGTCTCGTTTAAGGATATTTGTCTTCCGGACATGCTTGAGCAATCAGCAACCCGTTTTCCAGACAAAATGGCCCTGAACTTTCAGGGGTATGAAACCACTTTTGGGCAATTACAGGACATGGTAAATAACGCTGCCGCCCATTTACACCACTTTGGTATCGGCAAAGGAGACACGGTTGCCATCTTGCTGCCCAATGTTATCCCCTGTGTTGTTGCCTATTACGCTTGCCTGAAGCTGGGGGCAATAGTGGTGATGAACAATCCACTATACTCAGACCGGGAATTGCTCCATCAGTTTAACGACTCTGAAGCAACACTCCTCATCACGCTCGACTTGTTAACCAACAGGATGGTTAACCTGCGTCCCCAGACCAAAATTAAACAAATTCTCTACACCAGTATCGGAGACTACCTACCGTTCCCCAAAAGTTTGCTTTTTCGTCTATTTGCCAAGAAGAAAGGATTAAAAGCGGAAGTAACCCCAGCCAAGAACCTGTTCCACTGGAAAAAACTCACCGCTGAAAGTAAGCCTACTGCGACACCAGCAGACATCAAATTTGACGATATCGCACAATTCCAATACACAGGAGGGACAACCGGTACCAGCAAAGGGGTTATCCTCACCCATGGTAACCTGAGCAAGCAGGTACAGCAATTGGCTGCGTGGTTCCCCGGCTGGGATGAAAACAATATAATGCTGGGTGCGTTGCCGTTTTTCCATGTATTCGGGCTCACCACGTCGATGAACCTGGCAATCTATTTTGGCGTCGGCAATGTACTGGTACCAAAGCCTCAACCGGCACAGCTGCTTCAGGCGATAAAAAAGTACAAAGTGACCTTTGCACCGCTGGTGCCAACAATGTTTATTGGCATGTTGCAGCATCCGAACATCGACAAAGTAGATCTCACGTCAATCCAGGGTTGTTTTTCAGGAAGTGCGCCGCTGCCGGTAGAAGTCATAAAGGAATTTGAATCACGCACCGGGGCCATCATTGTAGAAGGTTACGGCCTAACCGAAACAAGCCCCGTGACCCACATCAATCCGTTTGGCGAAGGGAGCAAGAGAAAAATCGGCAGTATTGGTGTTCCTATCAGCGACACAACGTGCAAAGTAGTAGATATTACAGACAGCTCCATTGAGATGCCTATTGGAGAACCGGGCGAATTGCTTATCAAGGGGCCTCAGGTGATGAAGGGCTACCTAAAACGTGCTGAGGAAACAGCTACCACCCTATCCGATGGCTGGGTAAAAACAGGCGATATTGCCATTATGGATGAAGAAGGCTATTTCCAGATCGTTGACAGGAAAAAGGATATGATCATCTCAAGCGGGTACAACATTTATCCTCGGGATATTGAGGAAATATATTATGAGCACCCAGATATCCAGGAAGCGGCAGCCATCGGTATCCCACACAGTAAACGTGGAGAGGCAGTCAAGGTATTCATCGTCATGAAAGAAGGGAAAAGTGCTACAGAAGAGAACCTCATTCTATTTTGCAAAGATAAAATCGCAAAATACAAATGGCCGGTAGCAATCGAATTCCGTGAGGAGTTACCTAAAACCAATGTGGGCAAAGTGCTTAAAAAGGTGCTGAAGGAAGAACAGGTTGACAAACCACCTTCCTGCTCTGCATCTATTACGAGCTAAAGGGGGTTAAGTGATGTGAGTAATAACGTTAGGTGATAAAAATCAAAGGTCTTAATATTCTGCTAACACTTCTATTTTATCTTGTTCCTGTATCCATTATCAACCAACTGTGACGGTTGTCAGATTATATTGAACAGCATTATTTCTGAATACCAGATTGGATCACTCTTTATACAACTAAACCCTTGCAATGACTTGCATCGCACGCTACTCATTATGTGTGCATGCATTCGCTATTTTCTCATCGGATTATGTTACAATCAAGAACCGGGTGTAAAATGCTTCATATATTCCCTAACCTTTCAGACAGGAATGATACATGCATCAACCGCTTGAAATTCTGAAAGCCCGTTTGGAAAAGGATACCTATGCCCAATCGCTTGGTATATCCCTTGATTCCATCACTGATCAAACCATTGAGATGCACATGCAACTAAAAAAGAGCATGAACAACTGGTTTTCACGCCCGCATGGCGGGGCCATATATGCATTGGCCGACGTGGCCTTTTCTCTGCTCGCAAATAAAAGCCAGACCATCGCAGTGGCACTCGAATGCTCAATCACCTACCATCACTCTCCCGATCCCGGTGATACGCTGGTGGTAAAAGGTGAGTGTCTGGCGGAATCCACCAAAACCGGCTCCTATCTGTTTAAAATATTTGCCCGGAAAGAGACAGGCTCGCTTCTTATTGCCACCATGAAATCCGTTGCCTACCGGACAGAAAAACCGCTCAACACATAATTCCCTTGGGCAAAACTCATGGATCGAGTTATGAATGTGTCTCCTTGTCAACAGGTTTTCATTTTACGCTCAAATGATGTTGGGCACCTAAAATACAGGTGTAAACTCGAGGTGATCTGACCCACAACTCCTTGATTGAAGAATCGATTTCCCCTATACTGTAAGCATGCGTCATCCTGTTGAGACGGTAGCAGGGTTTAACCTTTGGTAGGAGCAATCGCTGGAGCATGAACATATCCGCACCACCCCCCGACGAGTTTATCCGCCGAATCGCCGATCTTGAACAACAGGTTAAAACACTCCAGGAGCAGGAAAAACGCTACCTGCCAATCATTGAGAACAGTCCGGACATACTGTACCGCACTGACCTTGAAGGGAAAATCACTTTCATTTCCCCGTCGGTTTATAAATTAAGCGGATATGGCGTTGAAGAAGCCATTGGCATGAATATGGCCCAGGAGGTCTACCTGAATCCAGACGAACGTCAAGACTTCATCAAGATGCTGCAAGAACACGGCAAAGTTAAAAATTTCACGGCACAGCTAAAAAAGAAAGACGGGACCATCTGGTGGGCCTCAACAAACGCTCACTTTTATTATACTGCATCCGGTGAGATCGAAGGGGTTGAGGGGATCACAAGGGATATCACCGAGATTATGAAGTCGGCGAAAGCGCTGGCACAAAGTGAAAGGAGCGTTCGTTCAATTATCGATTCCTCTCCGATGGGGGTCCACCTATACGCATTGGAAGGTAACAATTCACTGATTTTCACTGGATATAACAGTGCAGCAGACAAGATTCTCGGACTCAGCCATCGCCAATTTGTTGGCCGATCCATTGAAGAAGTGTTTCCCGAACTTGGTGAAACAGAGATCCCTGATATCTACCGTAACATTTGTGTCAATGGAAAGTCCTGGCAAACTGAGCAGATTCTCTATCAAGACACGAATCTTTCGGGAGCGTTTGAGGTCTACGCCTTCCAGACAGCACCAGACCATATGGCGGTGTTTTTCCTTGATATTACGCAAAGAAAAAAAGATCAGCAGGAACGCGAGCTGCTCAGAAAACAATTACTGCAGGCCCAGAAAATGGAAGCCATCGGCACCCTGGCAGGTGGAATAGCTCATGATTTCAATAATCTTTT
Organism: Desulfobulbaceae bacterium; assembly: GCA_004796425.1. Taxonomy (GTDB): domain Bacteria; phylum Desulfobacterota; class Desulfobulbia; order Desulfobulbales; family Desulfocapsaceae; genus MADRE3. The sequence goes on from QZLB01000259.1 coordinate 8,772, forward strand.
AATGGGTATTCAAGGCCGGGTTTCCCTTGCACTTGCAGACAACCAGGCAGGTTCAACTACCTATGACCATTTAATTAATATTGAAAGCTATATCCGCTCGGCCTCCGAATTGACCAAACAATTACTCGGCTTTGCCCGCGGCGGCAAATATGAAGTCAAGACACTGGATGTCAACCATCTCATTACAGAAAGTGCTGATCTGTTTGGCAGAACCAACAAGGAAATCAACATCCATTACCAACTGACTGATGATCTTCATAGTGTTGAGGCTGACAGGCAACAGCTTCATCAGGTTCTGCTTAACCTCTATGTTAACAGCTGGCAGGCCATGCCCGATGGTGGTAAGCTTTCTATCAGAACGACAAATACCAGTCTTGATCCGCAATTTGCATCTGCACACGGTGCACAATCAGGGCCATTTATTCGGATTGAAATCACCGATACCGGGATCGGAATGGAACAAGATGTCTTAGAAAAGATATTTGAACCATTCTTTACCACCAAGGAGAAGAGTCGCGGTACCGGTCTTGGTCTGGCTTCCGTTTATGGCATCATCCAAAACCATCACGGAATCATCACCGCAAAAAGTAGTCCAGGTGTGGGGAGCACCTTTGATATCTATTTGCCGGCATCTCCAAATCAACCTCCCATCGACTCGCAGGAAAAGAAACAAACCACCCTCGCCGAAGGCACCGAATCCATTCTACTGGTAGATGATGAAGAGTCTGTTCTTTCGGTCTGCGCCGAGATGCTCACGATGCTCGGTTACCGGGTCGCTTCGGTGCAGAGTGGTATCGGAGCGGTGGATTATTACAAAGCCCATGCTGATGAGATCGATCTGGTTATTCTTGATATGATCATGCCCGATTTAGACGGTTTTGAAACGTTTCTGCACATGAAAAAAATCAAGCCCTCACTAACGGTTCTGCTTTCCAGCGGGTATAGTCTGGACGGCAAAGCTGCCCAGTTGCTCGCTCATGGAAGCCATGGCTTTATTCAAAAGCCTTTCAGACTTGAGGAGCTATCCGATAAGGTCCGACACTGTCTGGATAATCAATCTGCGCTGAGCTGATTGAAAGGAGTGTGCACACCTCACTCAGCGCAGGGTCAACATCAACTCTTGAAAGAGTCCCCAGAAATGGTGAAAGAGCTTCATAAAAACCCAGATCACCAGACCCAAAACAGCTAGAATCATCAGTTTTTCAACCAGATCATGCAGCCAATGAAGAAATCTGTAGAAAAAGGAACCGTTGATTTGATCAAAGTCGATGTAACCCTGGGAATGGGTGACATAGTGTCTGAGCTGATACGCCTGATATGCCTTCAAAGAAAAACCAGCACCGAGAATAAACGACACTAAAAAGAAAAAAAATGGTGCGTGTTCCCCGGTGAGATTAAACTCCCAGAGCCAGGACACACTACCAACCCAGCTCCCCAGCCCTCCGAAGTAACTGATAAATCCGCCAAAACAAAGCGAAAGTAGTAGAAACGTTGAACCCAAACCCGCATACCATCTACGGTTCCGGTAAATTCGTTTTGCAGACTCAAGGGTTCTACCAGACAGCAGTTCAGTGGCCTGAGTTTGTGCCGTTTTAAGCTCTGGAAATTTTCCAAGCCTTGGATGATCAGTAAACTCCAGCAGGGCTAGGCCGAGCGAAATAAAAGCATCGAGTTGGGCTGCTGTTTGAGGGTACGGTCGAATCGTTAGAGAAAAATCAAAGCGGACATCCTCTGCCAGGTTTCGATTGCTGAATTTATTGTACAATCTAATCAGTAACGGTTCCTTCAAACGTTGAAATTCAATATCTGGGTTGCAGGGTCGAAGCTCTTTCAAGGAGGCTTTCATCTCCTGACTCCAGACAATCTGCGGTTTTTTGCCGGTAAACGATAGATCCGTAGAGGCCATCGTGAGAACTTCATATGAAGTGGTATCATGATCATCTCCGGTACGGAAATAGAGGAAAATCGTTCTTTCCTTCTGTTGAAAAGCATAGATGTCGCTACCACCGGTATATTTGAAATGATCGGCGTTAAGTTCACGAAGTTTTTCCCACATGAAATCCTTTTCAGATCTCTGAGTATCTTTTTCCTTTGCCGTATAGGATTTGGTTCTGAGTAGTGACGAGTTCATTTCACTCTCCATTAGGAGTGTCTGCGAGAACAATCTGGAGTGTATCCATCACTCCCAGCTTATCACGTCTGTCATCGGTTTCATAGCGGACAGCAAAGGACAGGACAACGATTGAAATTGGTTTAACGATTCTGAAAGAGCGAGAATGGGAAGATCCTGCGTTTTGGCTTGGGAGGCTCAAAAGGGCCATCCAATCCATAAATATTTTCCACCTGAAAGGTAACCCGGGACTTTGTGATGGCCTCTGCAACACGATAAATTCTTTGAACACGCTGGTTATAAGTCCCCCCATCGGTGTCTGTCCATTGGTTCCAGCGCTGGCGATGATCCTCAGGAAAGATAATCCCAAATTGGTCGTGGTGCTGTTCAACATACGATTGCGGTTTAATATAAAAAAGAGACAGCGACTCAATTTCATTCAACTTTTTCGCCTGATCCTGAATAAATTCACAGGTGAGTTCAACATCTTCTTCTGTTTCTCCTGGAAAGCCGACCATCAAGCCGATATTTATCTTGATTCCCGCCCGGTGGATTTTGTGAAACAGTTTAATCGCATCCTTGACCCGATGTGGCTTATTCATCAATTCCAGTACGCGATCGGAACCAGACTCCATACCAAAACGCAGATGGGTGCAACCAGATCTGGCGATGAGAGAAATATCTTCATCGCTCATCGCCCTGATAAAAGCATAGCTTGACCAGGATATGGACAAGCGATTCTTTACAATACCCTTACAGAAACGTTGCAGCTCCTTGAGATCACAGTTTATAGCAAGATCATTGAATAAGAAATCCGTGATCCCGAAATGGCCAATATGGTAAGAAATTTCATCGATAAGTGTACGACCATCCCTGCTCCGATACTTGCCCCAAAAAGGATGGTCACCGCAGAATTTACATCTGCAAACACATCCTCTGCCAAGCGACAGTGGCAATGTCTTCTTTCCCTTGGGATATTTCTCCACCTCAAATTTCTGGTATTTGGGCCAGTGGTGTTGTTTGAGATTAATTGGTGTGGGACGAGTGTATTCGTGCTGATAAGGGTCAACGATAACCCCGGGAATGTTTGCATAGTCACCCTGATTATCATCGTAAGAGAGGATATTGACCAAGGTCTGCTCGCCCTCTCCAAGAACGATCATATCAACCAGGCCCGGCTCAATTTCAAGGTTATATCGTTCACCAAGAATAAATACACCCGGCCCACCTACCACAATGCGCTGCTCTGGTCGTATTGCTTTGATTTGACGAATGGTCTCAAAGGTCAAGCGGGCATTGGATTGATTTACCGAAAACCCCAACCAGGGAATAGTTTTCTCTGTCAGCCGGCGAACCGCTTCTTCGAGGCATGTTGAAAATTCATCGAGAATTTCGGCCACCCCATCGGTTTGCATCCACTTATTACTTTTATGTGGTCGCCAATTTTCCCTGAGTTCTTTATTGCTCTCTGCCAGCTTGAGATAAAATTCCAGATTGAAATCACATACCTCATGGGTAATCCCATGTGAGCTGAGAGTTTCACTTAAATAACCGAGACCAATGGGAATGGTTGGTTCCCCCCAGGGAGGCATGATGACCAGTGCTATTGCACTATCTTCCCCTCGCGGCTCGGGCTTTGAAATCTCATCTGTTTTGATGGGGGACATTCGTGAAGTGGTGTGCATGCTGTTATTGATAGATTGGCAATCAGCGCATGAATTGCATTGCTTTACTATTGATTGAAGATGTCTCCATGCCTTTTTCCTGCCTTTTTCGGTATGGTCACGAAACGTTAAACTATAGCTCGATTAGCGTGCCAGGACAATAAAAACCGGGCTTGAACTACCATTCATCGATCGGTTATTGAAGGATTGTATTTTGCAACTCGCAGCCACCTCGAAGCAACCGCTCAATAAATATGGTAGGAAACGGTTGACTTGACCACATAGGTATAGTATTAATACCGTACCAATTGACGAGGGGTACCGTATGAGTTTATATAGTATTGACCGGGATTCAGATATCCCGCTCTATATCCAGATACGCGAGAACATTATTGAGGCGATTCGAACCGGAGAATTGCAACCGGGAGACAAGCTTCCTTCCGTAACCAAACTGTCCCAGGAAATTGGGGTCACCCAGGCTACGATTCGCAGGGCATTACAGGATTTGGGTGAATCAGGAAAGACAGAATGTTATGTCGGTCGCGGTACCTTTATCAAGGATGCGGACACTGTTGCTCAGATAGATGTAACCGAAATTTCAGTAGATGGAGCAGCTCAGAGTATCGGAAATGTGGCTAAAAACCACCCCCCTGCACCGCGTGAATTTGCTGCACGCAGGCTTCGCACCGGGGTATCAAAAGCGCTGTATGACATCATGCCGCTCGCTCACAAACCCGGCATCATCCAACTGACCAAAGGTGTACCCGACCCGGGACACATACCGGATGGTTTTCTGGAGAAGCTCAGCTCAGAGACTTTGCAGGACGGCTCCCGACATCTACTCCAGGCTACGAACCCACTTGGCTTTTATGATCTGAGGGTTGAAATTGCCAATCGTTTTAATGCTGAGGCGGGAACAGCGGTAAGCCCTGACCAGGTCATGATCACCAATGGCTCAATCCAGGCGCTGACCCTGATTGCAGAGAGCATGCTTGAAACAAACCATCACATGCTCTGCGAGACACCTTGTTTCCAAGGCATTGCAGATACCTTTACCGCAATGGGACATTGGGTTGAAACGGTACCACGAGACGATGATGGACCGGTGCTGGATAAACTCATCAAGGATCATGGGAGTCAATCGCATGTGTTGTACCTCTGCCCCTATGCTCACAATCCGATGGGAACCAATCTGAGCAAAAGCCGTTATGAAGGTATTGTCGAGTGGGCCCAGCGAAGTGGCAGTATCATCATTGCAGATGAAATATTTAAGGATTTGCTCTATGAGAAAAATCAATTACCGAGCCTGATGGCCGGGTTGGGAAGTGAACAAACCATTATCGTCAGTTCAATCTCCAAGTCGGTTATGACAGGTCTGCGATTGGGCTGGCTCATCGGCTCCACCGAACGGGTTAGAAAGCTGGCCCAACTAAAACGGCTGATGGATTATTCCTGTCCGACTATCGTCCAGGCCATGGGTTTGACCCTGTTCAATTCCGGCACCTATGATGCTCATCGAAAAAAGATGAGAAAACTCTACCAGAAGCGAATGGAGGTAATGATCAGATCCCTGGAACGGATGATGCCCCCGGGAGTCAGTTGGACAGCTCCGGTTGGCGGATTCTCCATCTTTGTCAAACTTCCGCAAGGATATTCAAGTGTCGCGCTCCTGCTCTCGGCAATTGACAAAGGTGTATCATTTTTACCGGGACCACTTTTTGATATAGATCACCGGTACCTCAGCAGCCTGAGACTCAGCACTGCGTATGCTGATGAAAACAAAATCAAGGAAGGCATAGAATTGTTGGCCAGTGCCATCGAAACGTTCACACGCCAACCACCTGAGGATTCAGGATTAAGCGGGCTGGGTGGCTTTCAATAAGAGCACACCAACAAATAACGAGCTATTTAAAAAACGTGCCCGGGTACGTTAACAAGAAGAGATAATAAGCAAGAGAGGTGTGGCAATGAACCCTTATAACCCGCATCTGATTGATGCACTGTTGGAAGAGCAGCGCCAAGACATTCTCCAGGAAGCGGAACGGCTTCGGTTAGTCCGCGCCTATGAGGCTGCAAATCCTACACCGAAATCACGTCTGCTGATTTTTTTAGGCAATCTATTGATACAGGCTGGTGAACGTTTAAAACGTAAGTATGAACGCGACGTGCAACTGCCCACATGCAGACCGTAGCCAATGATCAGCAGATACATCATCATCACTAACTCCGGTTTTCAATCAACGAAAACAGGAGTGTCACTCCCCCCCCCTGCTCATCCCACCATTTGCTGGTGAGCTATAACTGTTCCTTACGGGCGGAAGCGTACTCCATCAGGATAATGGATACGACTCCCACTATAACCAGAAGCAGCGCATAAAGTGCTACCGAGTCGAAACGCTCCGGGAGCACCTGACTAAACTGATACACCTTCACCTCACCAAGCATGGTTCCGGACTGGTCAACAAAGGCACCAAACCTGTTGGTCAGGATCAAATCACCGGCCTGATCGAACGAGCGTTTCCACGGCCACAGGATAATCAATGAGCCCAAAATAAAGCCGGTTAGCAGGGACAGGGTCTGGTTCCTGAATTTTTTAAAAATCCAGCTCAACAAGTGAGAAAAAGCAACAAGGCCCGCTCCGGCGCCGATCATAACGGGAATCAGGATCTGGATATTGAGATCATTCACTGCAGAAATCACAATAAGCTGATAATTACCCATCAATATCAGAACAAAAGATCCGGACAGACCGGGCAGGATCATACTGCATATTGCAACAACTCCGCAAAGAACCAGATAGATGAAGGAGTCATTTTCTCGGGCCGGGGAGATAAAAGAGATTGAAAGAGCAATCGCTGTGCCGATGATAAACATAAGTATCACCGATCCATCCCAAGCGCTGATTGTCTTGCCAACAAAATAAACTGAGGCAAGGATCAAACCAAAGAAATACGCCCAGATAAATACCGGATAGTACAAAAACAGAAATTCAAGCAGCCGGGCCAGTGAAAGAATCGAGATTCCCACACCGAGAAAAACAGCAAAGAGAAAACTTAAATTTACGTGCCGTGCAAATTCACCAAACCGCCCTTTGAGCAGTAGTAGTAAAGCCGTTACGTTGAAAGCCTTAATGGAGTCGATCAGTTCTTCAAAAATACCGGTAATCAACGCCACGGTGCCCCCGGAAACTCCGGGAATAACATTTGCGGCACCCATACCGGTTCCTTTCAAGAGTAATATCAGAAATTGTTTGAGCTGTTTCACTGGTGTCTCTTTTGAGAAAATATAGGTTTTTTCAGACAATTGCGACACCTTACCAACAGATACCGCATACCGACGCATTTTAGTCCATTTCATGGGATCGCTTGAGGGTTGAGCCTGTCCTCTGTCTCGCGCCATTCCCCAACCGGATCAGGACCAGCACTATATCTTGAATCACTATCCAGAACAACGAAAACTATACACCATCAAAGGATTTGACGGATCTCTGAAAAGAATATTGTTGCCGTCATGATATAGAAGGTTCAACAGGGAGGTGAATAGTTACTGCTTCAGACGGGTTGGCAAAAATATAAAATCGCCACCTTCGTGACCCGCTAAACGGATATCAGAGTATTCAGGTACCTGTTCAGCCCTCAGCATGACGGGTCGTCTGAGTTTTGAAAAAAGCGTTGAGCCGTCAAGGATCTCTTCATTTTCTCTGAGGACCTGGAGAAAGATTGAAGCAAAAACTGAGTGTCCATCCGTGCCACCACCATCCAGCACTGGCTCCAAACCGCCGGAGGTCATAGCCACCCGAGCCTTCTTTTGAGCGATCCTGTTGAAATAGCCGCGCGATCTATCAGGGATATGCAAGCCACGCGCAAGTTTTCCGGAGAAACAGCTATCGGCGACGATCATTACATGCTTGGCCTGAAGCGCTCTTACTGATGCAGTGATGGTTGCCATTGATATCCAATCGACTTGATTCTGTTCAACCGCCTCAACCGGTAACCAGTAGCCGGAATCCGCCTGCTCATCGAGCCAGCCATGCCCGGCATAGTAGATCAGCAGGTTGTCCTTTGGTTCCAGTTGATTTCTGAGCTGAGAAATCGCCGTCAGGATATCGCGTCGCGAAGCATCAATGAGAGTGGTTACTGAAAACCCGTATTGATCTTTCAAAAGAGTCGCTACTGCCCTGGCATCATGTGCCGCTGCTTTGAGCTTTGGTAAAAACTGATAGTTCTGTTCGCCAATCACCAGTGCATGGTATTCACCAAACAGCGCTAAGTTGTACGATTCTTTCTTCTTTGGCTGCGAAGTAGGACTCGCCTCAACTTCAATCACTGTATCAAGCAATGCCTCTTTTCTCTGCTTATATTCTTCTTGGCTGATCAGAGCGCGATCACGCAAAGACTTCAAGGTGATAAGTTTCTGAGTTAACACATCTCCATCGCCTGTAGAGGTGGCTGAAGGAGGAGATTTATCTTCTTGTTTTGCCACTTCCTGGGATGTTTGCTCGGGACCCGCTGGGCTATCCGGGATGGCAACGTTTTGCTCTGGTGGCAGAGCTGATTGCTCGATCACCTCCGGTTCCGACTGTTGAATGACAATCTTCATCGGATCACTGTTGTCGATCTTGATGATATCCGGTGCAGTTTCGGGGGATCTCTCAGCCGAATCTTCGGACTGAGTTGAGCTTTTTGCCTGCTGAACTGTTGTATTTGCAGGATTGTATTGAACCCAGAGTTTGAAGTCCCGGGAAGCTTCACTGCTTCGACCGAGTGTTTCGAGCAACTTTCCCCGTGCACGATAGAGTTGATGGTCTTGTTTATTGGCGATAATCGCCAGGTTACATGCCCTGAGTGCCGCCTCTCCGGTAAGTCGCAAGCACCTGATTCGGTTCAATTTATAATCGGTGCTGTTTACCGGCGTGGCAGGCTCAGTGCGAGCCGCAGCGGATTTCCTCCTTTCAGACCATTGTCTTTCTTTTTCATAGCTCTTTAGCTCCTTGAGCTTGTGTGTGAACCTTTTTTCATCAGGTAAAAAACGAATCGCTGCCTCTGCAAGGTTGATTGCCTGGCCATACTGGAACGACTCAGCAAGCTCATCAACCATGTCGAGCGAAATAACTACCGCTTGGGAATCTGTGGAGAATAATTGCCTGCAATCCGTTAAGCCTGCATTTTGCGGATCTGCCTCTAAACAATTGATAATTTCCGACTTATTAGCAGCCAGCACCGGCGACACAAGACAAATCACGCAAAATATCAGAAGGCTACTACCCATCAGCCTATTTTGCATTCGTTTTAACATCTTTTCACCTCAGACCACTTTTAATAGCCGCCTCCACCACCATCATCTTTATCTGAATCATGATCATGGGGAGCTTCCCACCACCAGGCCCATAAGCCGCTTGGTAGACGTATAATACCGAAAAGATATTTGGTTGCAACCGGCTCATAGGGCGGGTCTTCCCGATTGATCATCTCATCAAGCATGGTTCGGAGTTGGACCAGACCCGCCTCCCCTCCTTCTCCCGTGCCTTCAATATTGGCCCGGTTCTGGACGACCAATTCTTCTGCCAGAGCACGCGCTTCCACCAATGACTCCGATTTAAGAATTTCTTCCCCCACCGCCTTGATCAATACACAGCGGTTGATGAGCGGCTGGGCTTCACGTTCAAAACGCGCTGCAAATGCCTTTACATTATCGCTTGCATCATCTGACTCAGCGGCGAAGGTGATATGATCAATAGCTTCGGTGAGTGATTTCTCAAGTCCATAGTCGTTTTTCTTCCAGATACTGACAGCACTGGGATCGATTGCTACGAGCATTTCTTGGGTATGTTCTTTCACCGTTTCTAACGTTACATCACCCTCCTGGAAACCCTCAATAGAGGTGAGCGCCTGTGCACCGGTTTTTTCAGCCACAACAAAAAGACCTTGTTTATCCGGGGTGTGCTTCCAACCAGTGACCGCATGTCCGATGTGTACATGGGCAATGGTCGGTAACTCTTCTTTCACAATATAGTCCGCACAACCACCGACAATCAGAAGAAACGGGATAATTATCAAACAGAATAACGTCTCAGACAGATGATCTTTGAGCCACATAGCTACCCCCCTCAACTTTACAGGTTCAATTGAGAACAATTCTCACATTGTCATTTCAATATAAACAAGAAAAAGACGCTGTATAGTCAGGTTAGCTATTTTTCTTGAAGCGATTGATCGATCCAACCCATTGTTGGGTTCTGGGTATATGGAGAAAATGCAATAATAACGAGTAGGACAGAGCAAAAAAAAGAAGTTCCCCCACGCCACTGCATTTTCTCATTTGAGAACGCTCTTGCTGCACGTGCGAGTGGCGCAGGGTTATTTGGATCGATCGAAACGGTGGGTAATCTCAGGTGGCAGAACCTTTAAACATATTCTGAATGATTTCAAGCTTTGGTTCCATGCCCTCCTCCAGTTCTTCAGCCGCCTCTGCTAGCACATCAGGAATCGGTATTCCCTGAGGACATTTCTCCAAGCACTCGCCACATTGTATACACAAAGAGGCATAACCTGGCTCTCCCGAAAGTAAACTGCTTACCCGGGCGGCATACATGAATTGGGCTTCTTCCTTGTTGCCGAACAGGTACATCTTGTTATACACCTCAAATATAGGTGAAATCATCACACCTTCAGGGCAAGGCATGCAATAACCGCAACCGGTGCACCCTACTCTCATCAACGCTTTGTATTTTGCAGCGGCCTGAGCAACAAGTTCTGATTCATCCTCAGAGAATTGATTAATCTCCGAGCGACCGGCTATCTCAATGTTTTCCTTAATATGCTCATCATCATTCATCCCTGAGAGAATGACACTGACTCCCGGATGATTCCAGATCCAGCTCAGCGCCCAATCGACGGGAGTACGCCTGGTATCAGCTTGATCCCAGATCTCTTGAATGGCAGGTGGTGGTTCGGCCAATCCCAGGTTGCCACCCCTGAGCGGTTCCATGATAATCACCCCGATATCTTTCTGAGCTGCATAGTTGAGACCCTCCAGGCCAGCCTGATATTGCTGGTCGAGGTAATTGTACTGGATCTGGCAAAAGACCCAGGGATAACCGTCAATAATCTCTTTAAACTCATCCAACAAACCATGGAAAGAGAAGCCTGGATTTATAATCCGACCATCCTTGAGGGCACCCTCCAGAAAATCCACAACACCAAGTTGCATAAGCTTTTGCCAGGACGCCCCGTTTAACGCATGAAGCAGATAATAGTCAATTCGATCAGTTTTGAGTTTTTCCAGCTGCTTGTTGAGGTAGTCATCCATATCCTGGCGAGTGTTAATTAACCAAGTCGGCAGCTTGGTCGCTATTTTTACCTGCTCTCGTCGCCCACCCTGCAAAGCCTCGCCAAGAATTGGTTCACTCAATCCTCCATGATACGGCCAGGCGGTATCGTAGTAGTTGATACCCCGCTCAATACCATAATGAATCTGTGCAATTGCTTTTGCCTTATCAACCTGCCCATCTGCTCCAGCAGGGAACCGCATGCAGCCATACCCAAGGGCTGAGAGTTGATCATTATTCTTCGGAATTTTTCGATAGCGCATAACCACCCTCCATCGTGAAGTAATAGAAGTAAGCTCTTAGTCTTTGATACCTGAATTCTACTTTATAGCAATATCGCCACTTCAAATCATGGGGATAATACGATTTCATTACAATCCGTTTGAGAAAAGACCCGTTCCCTTTACCTGCTGAGCGCCATCTGGTTAGATCGCTGACTTGCTTTGGAACGTTCCATCGCAGGTACCCACCACTGCTCTGCCACAACCGGGTTATCATAATCCACAACCCGTCCCATCAACGGGATAGAAACCCGAACACCCCGCTGC
>QZLB01000109.1 GCA_004796425.1 Desulfobulbaceae bacterium
AAGGTAGTAATTTAATAGTATTATTCGTTAATTATTCTCAACAATTTGAATTTTCCATCTGGATCTGATATGCCGAAATTAGATGAAATTTTCTCGTATCGTTATTCTTTGCTAAATTAACTGGCAGTACAGGAGACAAAATGAGGTGGGGACTGGGTTCAGTCATCTTGCTGGCAATTGTGCTGCTGTGTCTTACCAAACCTGTCTTTTCGAGCTCCGAGCAGATCTCGATTGTCTATAATACGGGCATTGCTCCGATAAAATTTACGGACCAAACGGGCGAACCGTCTGGGATTATAAATGACTACTGGAAGCTTCTTGGAGAGGAGGCCCAGTTAGATTTCTCCTTTCAGGAGGTGAGTACCTTTTCAGAAGCGCTTGAGCTTGTGAAGAATGGAGACGTTGATATTCACGCCGGACTCTTTTACACCTCAGAGCGTGATGGATTTCTCGCATACTCAGACCCGACTTTTTCGATCAGTTATTATCTCTATTCAACCCCGGATCTGGCACCTTTAGCCTCACTTAAAAACGCCGCAGGTCTATTGGTTGGGATCGTACAGGGAGGTTTCACGGAAAATTTTGTAAAAAAAGAAATTTCGGCTGAACATATTGTAAAGTTCAGTGACTTTGACGCGATGTTTGAGGCGGTAATCCAGGGTAAACTCAAGGCATTCATCAGTTCCGATATCCATTTGAATTATTACCTATCAATTAACGACTTACCCTTGGACTTTAATCGGGGGGATGCACCCCTTTATGAACAAACCTATTATGGAGCAACCGCGGAGAAAAACACATTACTCATTGAGACTATTAAAAAAGCGCAGGCAAAAATAACCGGCAAACAGCAGGAACAGTTAAAACAGAAATGGTTTCAATATAAGAAGCTGGTAAAACCGAACGAGTTAATCCTCTCGCTCACTGAAGAGGAGCGAGCATGGTTGCAGGATCATCCGGTCCTGAGGGTTTCAAATGAGATGGATTGGCCGCCCTTTGACTTCAATTCAAATGGCCGACCGATGGGACTCTCCATTGATCTTCTCAACAGCATCGCCGATAAGTTGAACATTCAACTGGATTATGTCTATGGGTTTAGCTGGAATGAACTGCAGGATATGATCAAGGAGAAGCAATTAGACATTATTCACAGCCTCAATAAATCCAGTTACCGTGAAGGTTTTATTCTCTTTACCACACCATATATTTCTAATCAGACCGTTATCGTTACTGCATCTGACAACCAAAGCATTAACAGCGTAAATGACCTGGAAGGTAAACGGGTTGCCGTTATTGAAGGTTATAATCAACAGAGAGTATTGTCGCAGAAATACTCTGATATCTCATTTCACACCGTGGACTCACCACTTGCAGCACTCAAAGCAGTTGCGGCCGGCAAGGCGGATGCGACAATCAGGTTCAACGGAGTTGCAAGTTACCTGATTCGGCATCATATGCTTAGCAATCTAAAATTTGTCGACGAATTTAAGATCGAGGACGACAATCTCCATGAGCTGTTTCTCGGGGTGAGAACAGATTGGCCCATCTTGCAGTCAATTTTAAACAAAGCACTCGCTTCAATTACCCTTGATGATATGAACCAATTGAAACATCGTTGGTTTGCCATGGGTCAATCAAGTGAGGCAATCAATATTGCTTTTACCGAGGCAGAGAGAAAATTCCTTGAACAGAATCAAGAGATTGTCCTGGGCGCAGACTTTAATTGGCCGCCATTTGAATTTCTCGATGAAGAGGGGCATCATTCGGGGATTGCTTCTGAATATGTAAAAATTATTGAAAACCGGAGTGGTTTGAATATCACCGTTGAGAGCGGTGTTTGGTCTGAAGTACTTGAAAAAATGAAAAAGGGTACGCTCGATGGACTTGCCTGTGCCGTCGAAACGGAAAAACGCAAAGAGTATCTCTCTTTTACCTCACCCTATCTTGAGATTCCCACCGCCTTAATTATCCGGGATAACGATACAGAGATCAGGTCTTCATTTGATCTTTCCGGGAAAACAATCTCGGTCAACAAGGGTTCTTATATGCATGACTGGCTACTAAAGAAATATCCGAAAGCCAAATTGCATTTAGCCGTCTCAAATGAGGAGTCTTTGGAGGCGGTGTCATATGGAAAAGCCGATGCGTATATCGGAAATCTGGTGGTAGCAAACTATTTTATCAGGGAAAACCTGCTAACCAACCTCCGGATCATCGAAAAGTTTGATCAGATGGTCACCAGAACTGCTTTTGCCGTAGCCAAGGACCAGACAACACTGCTCTCAATTCTTAATAAAACACTGGAGAGTGTCACAGATGAGGAGAAAAAGAGAATTCAGGATAAATGGTATCTGACGGCATCGGGTAAAAAGATTGAACTGAATGAGATAGAGCGCAGATGGATCGAAACAAACCCGGTGGTAAGAGTGTCGGGTGATCCGGCATGGGCACCGCTCTCTTTCATGAATAAAAATGGAGAGTATGTCGGTATCATCCCTGACTTTTTCAAGTTACTTGAAATTCGCTCAGGACTTGCCTTTGAAATTGTGGCTTCAAAAGACTGGAGCCATACCCTTGCGCTCTTTGAGAACAGAGAAATCGATCTCATTGATGGGATCACGAAAAATGATTTGCGCTCAAAGACTATTGATTTTACCGATGTTTTTGTTACTGCGGATATCGCATTTATTACCAGAAACGATATAAACTTTATTAAAAGCTTCGAAGAGTTGGGTGCAAAGCAGATTGCAACCGTAAAAGATTATGTAACACAAGATTATCTTGAAAAGAATCACCCGGAGCTTCATACATCACTTGTACCCAATGCCCGGGAAGGGTTGAAAGCTCTGTCGAATGGAGAGATCGATGTTTTTGTGATCGATATACCGACGTTTGAATATTATGCCAAAGAGGCTGGTCTTTCAAATCTGAAAATATCGGGCATCACCCCGTACGCATTTTCGCTTAGTGTTGGTGTTCAGAAGAACAATCCTGAGCTACTTTCAATATTGAATAAGACCATTAAGCTTATTGATGAGAAAGAAAAGAGCGCCATCTATACAAACTGGGTGTCTCTTGCAGAGCCCCTCATGGATTATTCGCTTATCGGCAAAATCGTATTGGTCGTCATATTCATTTTACTCGTGTTTGGGTATTGGAACCAGAAGCTATCCTATGAAGTCAAGTTGAGAAAGGAGGCCGAAATTGCGGCTCTTCAAGCATCACGGGCAAAAAGCGAGTTCCTGGCCAATATGAGTCACGAAATTCGAACGCCCATGAATTCGGTTTTGGGTTTTGCCGAATTATTGGACAATATGATCACTGATAAGGAACAGAAGAACTATCTCAAATCAATTCGGTCGGGCGGCCGAACTCTGCTCAATATTATTAATGATATACTTGACTTATCAAAGATCGAAGCAGGTAAAATGAAACTGCAAATGGAGCCGTGTTCGGTGCAGATGGTGTTTGGTGAAATGCATGATTTCTTTATCAATAGATTTCAGCAAAAGGACCTTGCGCTTACCCTGTCCATAGGGGACGGTTTTCCTCCCTACATCATGTTTGACGGGACCAGGTTACGGCAGGTTCTGGTTAACCTTATTGGCAACAGTTTGAAATTTACCGAAAGCGGGAGTGTACAGATTTTAGCGAGTGTCACCAAGTTTGATGCGCAAGAGCAAGTCGTTGATTTTCGTATCTCGGTTAAAGACACGGGCATTGGAATTGACCAGGATCAGCAAAAGATCATTTTTGAGAAGTTTGAGCAATCGACCAGTCAGGATACACTGCAATATGGTGGGACAGGGTTGGGACTATCAATCTGTAAGAGCCTGACAAATCTCATGGGGGGAGATATTCAGGTTTTCAGTGAACCAGGAAAGGGGGCGATATTTACACTGAATTTCCAAAATGTTGAAATTACAGATAAACCAACAGAATTCTTGGATATCGAACGCTACTCATATCTTGGATTTGCGAAAGCTCGGGTACTGATTGCTGATGATGTTGAGGATAACCGTTCTCTCGTGTCCGGCTATTTTCGAGAAAGTGACATTGAGTGTTTTGAAGTTGAGAATGGCGAGCAAGCGCTGGAATTTATAAAGAAAGAACCCGTTGACCTGGTTTTTCTTGATCTGAGGATGCCTGTTCTAAACGGCTATGAGACGATTTCGCGACTCAAGGAAGATATCGCAACGGCGGACTTACCCGTTATCGCATTTACCGCTTCGGTGATGGGTGAGGACATGGAGAAGGTTCAGCAATATGGTTTCAACGGTTATTTGAGAAAGCCGGTCAGCCAGCAGGAAGTTTTTGCAATGGCCGCAAAATTTATTGAATATAGTCCACCTGCAGAAAACGAAGAAGATGATGACATTATAGATTTTTCTGAGACATCATTTGCCAGCTTACAACGCTTCCAAGGTGAGGTTGAACAAACCCTGTTGCCGGTGTGGGATGAGGTACGGAACAAGGGAGACTTTGAGTTGATCAAACGGTTTGCTGGGAGTCTTCGATCTCTTGCAACCACTCATCGCGTACATCGATTTGTTGAATATTCTGAGAAACTTCTTGATAACATTGAGAGTTTTGACATATTGCAAGTCGATATCCTGATGAAAAACTTCCCAATTCTTCTCCAGAAAATAGAAGATCATTTGAGGGGACAAGATGATGAAACCCATGTTTAATATCCTTGTTGTTGATGATGACCTGAAAAATATCCAGGTTGGGATCAATTTTTTGAAGCAGAACACGAATTATCATCTTGTTTTTGCGACAAGTGGCGAGCAGGCCTTGGAAAGGGTCAAGGAGACCAGTTTTGACCTTATTCTGCTTGATATCATGATGCCGGTCCTCGATGGGTTTGAGGTGTGTAAAATACTCAAAGCTGATGAACAGACGAAACAAATTCCGGTTATTTTCCTTACGGCGAAACACGAGGAAGACAGTGTCATGGAGGGTTTTAAGGTGGGTGGTGCGGATTACATCACTAAACCATTCAACGCGGCAGAGCTCAATGCTCGCGTGAAAACGCACCTTGAACTCCACTACTTTTATCAGCAGGAAATCGCCAAGCTTAAAGAAGTTTTAATGTATTCACAAAAGGCGGAAACCATCAAATTCATTGCAGGAGGCGTTGCTCACGATTGTAAGAACTTTCTCACTGTTGTCCCCTATAATCTTGAAATGCTAGAAAAAATATCAGGTGAAAAACAAGATTCATCAGATAATAGTCTCGAGTTGATCCATGATACTAAGGTGGCAATCTCTCGGGTGAGTGGTTTGATTGATCATTTCTTTTCGCTGAACAAAGATGATAAAGGCGACTCTGAACTTGTTGATATGAATGAAGTCGCCGCTGATATCTCTAAGGTGTATAAGGATTGGCTCAGACATAATATCGACTTTAGTATTGAACTGCTCTCTCAGCCGGCTCTAACAATGGCTAATAAACTGCATGTTGAGCAGGTATTGCTGAACCTGCTGATTAACGCCCAGCATGCAGTCATGGAGAAAATGGATAATGGTCAGACAGATGGAACGATACGTCTCTTAATAGAACGGGTTGAGCAGGTAGGGAATGAAGAGTTAAGGCAGAACATGCCCTACCTCCAAATTTCTGTAATAGACAATGGCATAGGCATTAGGGAGAAGTCTCTGGAGCAGATATTTGATGCCTTTTTCACCACCAAGGAGGATCGTGGTGGCTCGGGGCTTGGGTTGGCTGTTTCTAAACATATCCTGAAAACTCACGAGGGGGCAATTTTCGTTGACTCCATTGAAGGAAAAGGGACCACCTTTACCATTTACCTGCCTTTTGCTGAGCTGAGCTAAAACGGGGACAGACCAGAATGGCACTAGTTTAAGGGTTTCACGGTGTAACTGCTCCTGTGCTTGATTTCAACCATTTCACCCCGTGGTTTTGTCAGATGTTGATAAGGTTTTGGTCTTCGTTTTAAACACCTTGGTTCTGCTCTACCAGGGCGAACAAGGACGGTTGAATCTGCTATCGCCAGCTAAAGTTCAGCCGGTTAAGGTCTCGACGGCATTTCTGAAGCCATCGAATGTATAAGGCTTTTTCAGAAAACCGGAAAGGCCGGCCTTTGTCAGTTCATTCACATCATCACCCTTAGTAAAACCGGAGCATAACAGGATTTTGATATCACGCTTGATTTTCTTGAGCTCGTAGAAACATTCAGCGCCATTCATTTCGGGCATTACAGAATCGAGAATGACATAGTTGATTTCGGCTGTATTCTTCTGGAGGTTTTTTATTGCCTCAAGCCCATTTCCTGCAAGAACAACCTCAAAGTCTAACTCTTCAAGCATTGCACCTGCCATATCCCTTACCGATTCTTCATCATCCACTAAAAGGATTTTCCTCTTCATACCGGGTTTTTGGGCTACGATCCCGTTTTCCTGCTTCTTTGGCTCCTCTCCCTTTGTCGCAGGTAAATAAATTGAAAACGTGGTGTAAACATCCTCAATGCTCTCCACCGTTACCGTTCCGAGATGCTCCTCGACCGTACCATAGACCGCAGCCAATCCGAGTCC
>QZLB01000018.1 GCA_004796425.1 Desulfobulbaceae bacterium
ATCTACGTTTGGTTAACTAAACATTACAATGGCTTTTTAAAAAAATTAGCAAACTTGTTAAAACTTCTAATGGGTCTTGACTCAAAACCAAAACTTATGAAACAATATTGTGAGGTAACTACATAAAATGAGCAAATTTATAGCGTTAGTCGCATGAGGGGAAGTCGTCGTCGTTTCCTGATTAGCTTAAAATCATCTTAACGATAACATCTCAATTATGGAGCGTACATGGGAATTAGAAAAACAAGACTCATATCTTTGATTTCAGTTGTTTTTCTTGTTTGTGTTTTGAGTGAAATTTCCTTTGGAAAAGAACTCATTGTCTACTATCGCTCCCCTGAATCTGTCCATGATCGGAGACTTGATTTTATACAAGAAATAATCACCGAATTGCTTGACAGAACAGTAGCCTCAGATGGTCCTTACACCCTGAAACCTCTTCCTAAAATGGTCTACCTAAGACTTGGCCAACCTAAGACCCAGCAAGAATATCCAAATTTTATCGTTAGGTTAACAGCAGATCACTACACTGCAGATCACTTTGAGGTAATTCCCATCCCAATTAACCGAGGTATTGTAGGGTATAGGATTTTCTTAATTGATCAGGTACTGCAAAACGATTTTACTAATATTTCATCATTAACGGATCTACAGGCTTCGGGACTTGTCGCAGGACAAGGTCGCTGGACAGACGTTGATATTCTAAAAGAAAATAATCTCTCTGTTATTGAGGGCTCTAACTACGAAGGACTCTTTTGGATGCTAAAGGAAGGTCGGTTTGATTATTTCCCCAGAGGAGTCAACGAGATTTTTCAGGAGTTGGCTGACAGGGAAGCTGAATATCCGGAAATGCAAATCGAGCAAACAATCGCATTGTATTATAATCTGCCTCGAGTGTTAGTGACCAATAAGGGGAATACAGCTTTCGCCGATAGAATTGAACGGGGACTCAGGTCCATATTTAACGATGGTACTCACAGAAAAATATGGATAAAATATAACCGTGACAACCTTAAAAAAGCAAAACTTGGAAAGAGAAAAATATTTTTCCTCAAGAACTCAAGTGCATACCCCAATTTACCTTACGAAGACAAGGAATACTGGTATCAACCTGGAGAATTGCAATAGGCATACATTTCTTGATTCCCTTTTGTTGAAGCTCTTCCTGTTATAGCAACTGAAAGTTTTAGCGGAACTGACTAACAGTGATTGCAAAGCTGAAGAGAAGGTTCCTAGCATTTTTTTTATCGGTCGAGTCAAGCTTTTCCATATCTTGAGATATGTCCATCCCCTGAACAAACCTTCAGGGGATAGTTTTGATAATCAACCTTGATTATACCCTAAACACACCCTGACCCGGTTCCGGAGCAAGTTGAGCAATCTGTTGTTCTTCTCCCCTTGAGTAACGTCGACTTTTTGTTTTCATAAATCACTTTCAACCCTTCCTCGATAAACCCTGAGGCTTCCACTGGTATCACACCCGATTTGGTTAAAATATCTGCGGGAGTTTGCCCGATCCCACTGATCAGGACCGCGCGACAATCATGGAGCAGCAGCGCTAGTTGATGCCACCGTTTGATACCGCCACCAGGTTTTGGGGCTTCTCGCACCTCGAACTTCTCAAAACCACCATCATGCTGTTGCCATATTTCAAATGAATCGGCTTCACCAAGATGCTGGTTAATGAGCACCCCTTCCCGGGTTGCAACACCGACATAACGTTTTTCTTTTACTGTGTTTTCAATTAATGCTGGCTTCATCGTCAAACACCCCCTGAATTCTTCCGTACGATCCTCTCCAAGCAGCCCCACCGCATCGGCACGGCATCGGGTACAATGCTTCATCTGCGGCAGGATTTTTTCTGCCTCGGAGACTATCTCATTCATCACACTTTTCGCCGGCTGTTTGAGTTCACCAAACGGGGTATTTACATTGGGAAAAAGTGCCATGCAATTGAGCAGGTCGGCACCTTTTTCTTTAACCACCCGGGCCACCTCAATAATGTGATGGTCATTAACTCCCGGAATTACAATAGCGTTAACCTTGACGGTGATGCCAGCATCATGGAGTATTTCAATCGCTTCCAATTGGCGGCTGAGCAATCGTGTTGCACCTTCTATCCCGTGATATATGATCGTACCGTCTTTCACCCAGCGATATATCTTCGCACCAATCGTCGGGTCGACCGCACAAACTGTTATAGTCACATGGGAGACCTCGAGCTCCTTAATTTCTGGAATATAAGGTTTAATCCCCATACCGTTAGAGGAAAGACAGAGGATCATTTCCGGGTGGTTCTGCCGAATCCTGCGCAGGGTTTCCATGGTCTGATCCCCATTTGCAAAGGGATCACCAGGGCCGGCAATTCCCGCAACGGTGATGCGCGGTTCTTTTTCAACAACTCGATCCATGTAAATTGAGGCTTCAACAGGTGTTAGCACGGCACTTGTTACACCGGGTCGGGATTCATTCACACAGTCATATTTTCGATCGCAAAAGTTGCATTTGATGTTGCATTTTGGGGCCACCGGTAGGTGAACTCGTCCATACTGTCCTTTCACGTCAGGATTGAAACAGGGGTGCTTCTCTAAATCTATTGTTCGTACACTGTTCATCGCATAATCCTTTGTATTATTGATGAGAAAGTAATCACATGTAGCTGTAGCCTACCGATGACTGATCTTGTTTATGCTGGATGACGGTATTGGTAATGGTGTCAAATAGCTGTTGAGCTCCGTGGTAGCCGACATGGAGAATACGCTGTCCACCCACCCGATCATGGATTGGAAAGCCAACCCGAATGAGGGGAATGTTACTTTTTCGGGAGAAAGTGTACCCTTTGGAATGACCAATCAGCATATCTACATTCAGTGAGGTGGCAATTTCCTCGATATCAAAGAAATCTACTCCGTCCTTAATGACAGGTATCTCAGAGTCTACAAGTTCCAAGATCTGTCGTATTGAAGTTTCAAACTTGCCACTCTTACCGCCCGTTGCACAAAGCACCGGTTTGATGCCTATTTCTGACAGAAACGAGGTAAGACCAATAACCAGGTCCTCTTCGCCATAGACAATTGCTCGTTTGCCAAAGATATACTTGTGGCCATCGACCATCGCATCGATGAGCCGCCCCCGACTCTCTTGCATCTCACGGGGAAGCTCCCGCCCGGTTATTTCTTTAAGTTTTTCAACAAATCGGTCAGTTTCCTTGATACCAATCGGCAGGCCTACTTGTGATCTTTTCACACCGTATTGCGTTTCCAGAAACGTCCCCGCCGTTTCATCAGGGAGGGTATGACCGCACTCAATTGAACCAGTGGCCCCACTCATTTGCGCAATATCCTGCAACGGTGTCCCACCTTTGGGAATCAGGGGGTATTCAATCAAAGCAACCCCATCAAGGGTCTCCGAGTAGTCCGGCATCAGGGTAAAGGGTGTCTCAAACAGGTTCATGATATGCTTGAGATGCCTGATATCTTCGGCCGAGATAAATCCGCTGAATATATTCACGCGATTATTCGGTTCTGCAGGTTCTGCCAACTGCTCTACCGCAGATTTTACCGCCCCGTTGAACCCTTCCATGTGGGTTCCAGAATAACTTGGTGTCGATACATGGACAATTTCAGGGGTTTCTGCGGTACCAAATTCGGCCTTATATTCTTCCAGCAGCATTGGTACATCATCCCCAATGGTCTCGGTCAGACAGGTAGAGGCTACCCCAATAAGTGATGGATGGTATTTGGCGGTTACATTATTCAATCCAAGTTTCAGGTTAGGGCCACCACCATATACCGCGTGCTTTTCCCCGAGCGAGGAAGATGCAATATCGATCGGCTCATTGAAATGACTGATGATGTATCGTCTCATGTACGTGGCACATCCTTGAGATCCGTGCAGAAAAGGAACACACCCTTCGATACCCCGAAACGCGAGCGCTGCACCAAGCGGTCTGCAGAGCTTGCAGGCATTGGTGGTAGCAGTGTAGTGGACCATTTTCGTCATTATCTTACCTCCTTTCTGCGCGGCACAAAATTCCAGACAGGACTCATTACCGAGCTATAAACTTCTTCTGCGAAATTGAGCATGCCCTCGAATCCCGCGAGCATTTCTTTCCGTTCATGATTGTGATCACAAAAGGCTACCCCGAGCTTATAAGCAATTGGCCGCTCCTTTACGCCACCGACAAATAGGTCTACCTCTTTTTCTTTGATGAAAGCGGCAAGCTCCAACGGGTTTGAGTCATCTACAATGATGGTTCCATCATCCGTTATTGCTTCGAGTTCTTCATAATCGGCCTTGGTCCCTGTCTGAGACCCCACCAGGACAACATCCATGCCGAGTAACCTGAACGCTTTGACCAGAGAAAATGCTTTAAAAGCACCACCGACATAAATCGCCGCTTTTTTGCCGGTCAATGATTCGCGATAGACACCAATTTTGTCCATGATGGTTTTCAACTCATCCCGAACCAGTATTTCCGCTTTCCTCATCATTTCAGAATCATCAAAATGGCGGGCAACGTCATAGAGCGCCTCGGCCATATCCTCGATTCCGAAATAGGAGACACGAATGGAGGGAATGTCATAGCGCTCCTGCATGGTGTCGGCCAGTTCCATGGTAGCACCGGAACACTGCACGACATTAAGCGCAGCGCCATGTGCTCGTTTAATATCCTCAATACGGCCATCTCCGGTAATATTGGCAACGACCTCCACACCAATTTTGTTGAAATACTCCTGGATTACCCAGATCTCTCCGGCAAGATTGAAATCTCCGAGGATATTTATAGAGTGTTTTGAAATTCCCTTGATATCACCAGTCCCGACCAGTCTTGCCATCGCATTGCAGGCAGCCTGGTACCCTTCACGTTTATTTCCTTTAAACCCTTCTGACTGAACCGGCAGTATCGGTATTTTGGTTTTTTCGGCAACCCTTTTACAAACCGCCTCAAGGTCATCACCGATAATGCCGACGATGCAGGTAGAATAGACAAATGCCGCTTTCGGCTCGTGTTTCTCGATCAGCTCATATAAAGCTTTTTCGAGTTTGGGCTCACCACCGAATATGACGTCCATTTCCTGTAGATCGGTGGAAAATGACAGACGATGCAGTTCGGGACCGGAGGACAGTGCCCCCCTGATATCCCAGGTGTAGACTGCACAGCCAATAGGACCGTGCACGAGGTGGAGCGCATCAGCGATGGGATATAATACCACGCGCGAGCCACAAAAAACGCAGGCTCTCTGGCTGACTGCTCCGGCCAAACTATCTTTATTACAATCTATATCGAAGGGTTCATTTCCCTTTCTGAATATTTGATTTTTTCTATCTTTTAATACTGCTGCACTACCCATAACAGGCCTCCATGTATTGGTTTACACTTTCTATTGAGCAATCAACGTGCCAAACCGATAATTCAGTTTTAATCATTTAATTTCATACACTTAGAAGAACGCACATGGATTTATAGGGGCGAGTGACCAGAACACAAACACCACTATCGACAATTTTGTAGCGAATTGTCACTTTTGTTTTAAGCACAAAAAAGCGTGGGTAATTTGGAATTTTCGGCGCGGATGTGAGCCCAGAAAAAGCAATGGGAGTTCAAAAAGCTGATTAACCGCTTATAGGTTGGGAGCAAGCAGATCTATTTTTGCTATTTCATTCGGTCTGATACAATTGAAATATCGAGATTCGTCACGACCGTAATTTCCTGAGATGCTCTTGCGTGTTACGAAACCTCAAAGAACATGATGCTTCGAAACAAACATCTGGATGCAGGTCAATCGTGTGCTTCGATAAACTCGATATCAAGTGTTTCGTTTTCTTCATCGGGATTCAATCGATAGGTACCACCGTAGTGTAAATCCAGTTGATAGGATTTCCCACTTTCTTTTAATTTTTCAGTGGTTTCCTGGCGGAGCAGGACGTCCGACTCTTCATTAAAGAAAATACTGACCCGGTTCGGTTGCGG
>QZLB01000062.1 GCA_004796425.1 Desulfobulbaceae bacterium
ATACTAAGATACCCTCAGATAAGCCAAAAAAAAAGCAATCGACAATGAAAACTGGCAAAAAGTATCAGTTTAAGGTAGTTTTACCCGTTTCTGACACATAAAGCTTGACGTGTCTCCGACGAATAATTAATAATCCTGTTCCTGCATCTTCGTCTTGATAATCAGTGCGAATAGTACCAAGGAGCAGGGTATTATAGTGCGAGAGTGGCGGAATTGGTAGACGCGCTGGTCTTAGGAACCAGTATCTTCGATGTGTGGGTTCGAGTCCCTCCTCTCGCACCATGATTTATTGAACAGGTAACAACCGCTTCGTGACAGTTGTTATTATTGGTTAAGACTGTCTACAGGTTAAAATTGTTAACAAATAAAGGATGATGTCAAATGGATGTAAAGATTGAAGACGTCAGTGGATTGACAAAAAAAGTTACAATCACACTCCCCTCGGATCTGGTACAGGGAAAACTTGATGAGGAATATACCAAGATCCAGAAGGAAACCAAAATGAGGGGCTTTCGAAGAGGCAAAGTACCACGATCAGTAGTTGTTAAAAGCTACAAACCTCAGGTAGAGGCTGAGGTCGGAGAAAAACTGGTACAGGAAACCTATTTCGATGTTATAGAAAAAGAAGATGTCGATCCGGTCGTTCATCCAGAAATCAAAGATCCATCATTCAATGAAGATGGTACCTTTACCTATGTTGCTCAGATCGATGTGCGTCCGGAATTTGAGCTTGGGGAATATAAAGGACTTGAAATAGAAAAACCGAATGTCGAAGTTGAAGAGGCGGCTGTCGATTTTGAGCTGGCAGCGATGCAGCGTGACATGGCCGCACTGAAATCAGTCGAAGACCGTGAAATAAAGAATGACGATGTCGTTATAGTTGATTATCAGGGATTCCATAATGGCCATGCCATGAAGCAGGTCAAAAACGACGATTACACTGTTGATGTGGGTTCTGGCAAAATGGGTGAAGAATTTGAATCCAAATTGGTTGGTATGAAGAAAGGCGAGGAGGCGACCCATGAGGTCGACTTTCCTGAGAAACATCCCAATCCCATTTTAGCTGGAAAAAAGGTCGAGTTTAAAATCACGGTAAAGGATGTTAAAGAACGAATCCTCGCTGATCTTGATGATGAATTTGCCAAGGATGTGAATGAGCAGTTCAAGACCATTGATGAGCTCAAAAATCAAATAAGAGATCGAATAAAAGCTGAAAAAGAGAATGCGGCTGATGGTGAAATTACCGATCGGATCATGCAGAAATTACTTGCAAATCACCAGTTCGAGGTCCCGGAGCGCTTGGTTAGTTATGAAGTGCAGGAAATGATCAAGCAGACCGAACAGCAACTTGAGCAGGCCGGTATGAGTCTTGAAGCGGCCGGAATGAATCGTGAAGAGTTGGCCAAAACTAATCGAGCAGTGGCCGTTCAACGTGTAACCGGTGATTTTATATTGAAAAAGGTTGCTGAGGTAGAAGAGATAAAAGTTGCCGATGAAGATCTTGATCGGGCGTTTAAACGGATAGGTGATCAGTACAACATGCCGGTTGCCAAAGTAAAAGAGTTCTTTCAAAACAGGGAAGATTTGCTGCCGCTGATGAATGAAGTGCTTAATGAGAAAGTTCTTCTGCTGATCAAAGAAAATGCAAAAATGATTGAAGCGGAAGAAAAAGCCGAGAAACCGGCAAAGAAGACTACGAAGAAAGCTGCGACCAAATCCACTACCAAGAAAACAACGAAGAAGGCCGCAGAAAAAAAGGATGAGAAAGAAAAGGCGGAACCTGAAGCTGATACAACTGAGGTAAAAAATGACGAGCCCGAAAGTGAGGGGTAAATCAGACTGAGCTATCCCGGCACACGCCTCAGGTTGTTATAAAATAGCTGACGAAGTAGTTGATTATTCAGATATCGGCTTTACTTTCTCAGAAATTGAAATGACTGCATCAGGGAAACCTGATGCAGTCTCATTATTTAAGGGGATAGAAAAATGAATTTAGTACCAATGGTCGTCGAGCAGAGTCCGCGTGGTGAGCGAGCTTATGATATTTATTCTCGCCTTCTCAAAGAACGTATCATCTTTCTGGGTACTGCAGTTAACGATGATGTTTCAAATTTGATTATAGCACAACTTCTGTTCCTCGAAGCTGAGGACCCGGACAAAGATGTAACCTTCTATATTAATTCACCGGGTGGCTCGGTAACGGCAGGTATGGCAATTTATGATACGATGCAATTCGTCAAATGTGATATCGCCACCCTTTGTATGGGCCAAGCTGCTTCCATGGGTGCCTTACTGCTTGCTGCAGGTGCAAAAGACAAGCGATATGCCCTGCCTAATTCGAGAATTATGATCCACCAGCCGATGGGAGGGTTCCAGGGCCAGGCCACTGATATCGACATCCATGCTAAAGAGATTTTACGCATGAGGGATGATTTGAACCAAATTTTGGCCAACCATACCAACCGTTCCATTGACACCATCGCAGCTGATACTGAGCGAGATAATTTTATGAGTCCTGAAGAAGCAAAAAAGTATGGTATAATAGACAAGGTGCTCGATAAACGAACAGAACCATCAGAGGAATAATGCAATGAGTGACGATGATATCAGAGAGTCTGAATGTAAATGCTCTTTTTGTGGCAAGAATCAGGATGATGTTGAAAAACTCATTGCTGGCCCTGATGTCTATATCTGTGATGAATGTATAGAGTTATGTAACGAGATCGTTCACGAAGAAGAGGAAGTACTTAATAGTGTGAACGAACAGGAAAAGTTTCTCCAGGCTTCGCTTAAACCGAAAGAAATAAAAGAACATCTTGATCATTATGTGGTCGGTCAGGAGCACGCCAAAAAAGTGCTTTCTGTTGCAGTCCACAATCACTATAAGCGAATAGATGCCCCACTAAATGATGATGAAGTTGAGTTGCAAAAATCAAATATCATCCTAATCGGCCCAACAGGTTCAGGAAAAACACTTGTTGCTCAAACCCTCGCGAAAATTCTACAAGTGCCGTTCTGTATTGCTGATGCTACAACACTTACCGAGGCAGGGTATGTGGGTGAAGACGTTGAGAATATCCTGGTCAACCTGCTTCAGGCAGCTGATTATGATATTCAAAAAGCGGAGCGTGGTATCATATACATTGACGAGATTGATAAAATTGCACGAAAATCCGATAGCCCTTCTTTAACGAGAGATGTTTCCGGTGAAGGGGTTCAGCAGGCCTTGTTGAAGATCATTGAAGGTTCCGTGGCTTCTGTTCCACCAAAAGGGGGCAGAAAACATCCGCAGCAGGAACTCGTTAAAATAGACACTACAAATATACTTTTTATCGTTGGTGGAGCATTTGTTGGGCTGGACTCCGTAGTGAAAAGAAGAAAAGGAACCAAGTCAATCGGTTTGACCGCCAAAGTCGTCAGTGACTCCAAGAAAAAACTTGGTGAATTGCTGGCAGCAGTGCAACCTGAAGATCTCCTGAAATTTGGTCTGATTCCGGAGTTGGTTGGCAGGCTGCCCGTGATTGCCACGATGGAAGAGTTGGTTGAAGATGATCTGGTGCGGATATTAAGAGAACCCAAAAATGCCCTGACCAAACAATATCAGAAGTTGTTTGAGTTTGAGGGTATTCAGCTGCGCTTTACCGAAGGTGCATTGTCTGCGGTCGCACGAAAGGCCTTGGAGAGAAAATCAGGAGCCAGGGGGCTGCGCTCGGTTCTTGAACAGGCGATGTTGGACGTAATGTATGATCTGCCTTCGAAGCAGGATGTCCAAGAATGTGTCATTAGTGAACAGGTTATCACCAATGGGGATTATCCCGTCGTTTTATATCAGAAAGCTTCACAGGCAGACGAAGAGCTGAAAAGCGCCTAATATTAAATAATAAGAGATAAAATATGACTGAAAAACCTAGTGGAACCCAATTATATCCGCTCATGCCGTTGCGAGATATTGTGATTTTTCCGCACATGGTAGCACCACTCGTCGTCGGCAGAAAACAGTCTATTCAGGCGCTTGAAGATGCAATGGAAAAACGTACTGAAATTTTCCTTGTCGCCCAGAAAAGTCCGTCAATCGATGAGCCGACTCCAGAGCAGATTCACA
Organism: Desulfobulbaceae bacterium; assembly: GCA_004796425.1. Taxonomy (GTDB): domain Bacteria; phylum Desulfobacterota; class Desulfobulbia; order Desulfobulbales; family Desulfocapsaceae; genus MADRE3. The sequence continues at coordinate 4,103 of QZLB01000062.1, forward strand.
ACATCGGAACTTTGGCGCATGTCATGCAACTTCTGCGTTTGCCTGACGGAACCATCAAAGCGCTGGTAGAAGGTAAAACCAGGGCGGAGATTGTTTCCTATGTTCCTCATGACAGTTTTTTGCAAGCAGAAATCAGAGAATTTGCTGATGATGAAACGGTTTCCAGTGAAGTGCTTGCCTTTGAACGAGAGCTGAGAAAATCCTTTGAACGATATGCTGCGGCAAATAAGAAGATCGCCAAGGAAGTGGTGAAATCGGTGCAGGGTATCGAGGGGCAGCGCAAATTGGTAGATGTTATTTGTGCCCATATGCCTTTGAAGGCTGATGAGAAACAGTCGATTCTCGAATGTCCCACACTGATCAGCAGAATCGAAAAAGTGCTCGAAATTCTCTATCGGGAAATTGAGCTTGGCGAGCTTGAAAAAGAGATAAACGCTCGGGTCAAGAGCCGCATGAGCAAGACCCAGAGAAATTACTATCTCAGTGAGAAGGTCAAAGAGATCCAGACTGAGATGGGGCAGGGTGAAGACGGTGTTGACGACATTACAGAGCTTGAAACCGCTGTCGAGAAGAAAAAACTCCCCAAGTTGGCCAAAGAAAAGGTTACGAAAGAGCTCAAGAAGTTACGAAATATGCCGCCAATGTCGGCAGAGACCACCGTTGTCCGTAATTATATCGATGTGATTCTCAGTCTTCCCTGGAGCAAAAAGAGTAAAAGTAAGATCGATATAAATAAAGCTGAAAAGATACTGGATGAAGATCACTATGGATTAAGCAAGCCCAAGGAACGTATCCTTGAATACCTCGCCGTGCAGGCCCAGGTAAAAAAGATCAAAGGACCTATTCTTTGCCTGGTTGGGCCTCCAGGAGTGGGTAAAACATCAATTTGTCGCTCTATTGCCCGGGCGCTAAACAGAAAGTTCGTACGCCTTTCTTTAGGAGGCGTGCGAGACGAAGCTGAAATTAGAGGTCATCGTAGAACATATATTGGGGCTATGCCTGGCAAAATAATCCAATCCATGCAGCGGGCGGAAGTTTCCAACCCGGTATTCTGCTTTGATGAAGTAGACAAAATGTCTATGGATTTCAGGGGCGATCCCTCGTCAGCTCTGTTGGAGGTACTGGATCCTGAACAGAATGTCGCCTTCAATGACCACTACCTTGATATCGATTATGATCTCTCGGAAGTGTTTTTTATTACAACGGCAAACAATCTCCATGGCATTCCCGTTCCCCTGCAGGATCGCATGGAGATTATCCAGATAAGTGGTTACACTGAAGAGGAAAAGCTCAAGATTGCTGAAGGCTATCTGCTGCCGAAACAGGTCGAAGAAAACGGTTTTAAAAGTGGTGACATAAACCTCACAGACGGGGCGATTCTTGAAATTGTCCGAAAGTATACTAAGGAAGCAGGTGTCAGGGATCTCGAAAGAAATATCGCATCCCTCTGCCGCAAAATTGCTCGTGATCGTCTGAAAAAGGATTTACTGAGCAAGAAATATCGACTGACCCACCAATCGGTTAACAAATATCTCGGTACTCCTAAGTACCGTTTTGGATTGGCTGAAGAACATGATCGTGTCGGCCTGACAACCGGTCTCGCCTGGACAGAGGTCGGTGGTGACCTGCTTCAGATCGAAGCCACCTTGATGCCCGGTTCAGGAAAACTGATTATTACCGGAAAACTCGGGGAGGTTATGCAGGAAAGTGCCCAGGCTGCACTGAGCTACGTGCGGTCTCGAGCGGAGATCCTTGGACTTGAGAAAGATTTCTATCAAAAACTCGATATTCATGTTCACGTGCCGGAAGGTGCCATACCAAAAGACGGTCCTTCGGCAGGTATTACCATCGCCACAACCATCGTTTCCGCCTTGATTAAAAAGCCGGTCAGACACCAGATTGCGATGACCGGGGAGATCACCCTGCGCGGCCGAGTATTACCCATTGGTGGTTTGACCGAGAAGTTACTGGCAGCAAAACGTGGAAATATCACCAATGTTCTGATACCAAGTGATAATGAACGAAACCTCAATGATGTACCTGCACGAATCAGGAAAAAACTCACCATTAAACTGGTCGAACATATGGATGAGGTTCTTGATATCGCATTGCTGGTTGAGAACGGTGAAACGGTTTTCAAGAATGCGCCAATTAACTCTGTTTTAGAGGATATTAGCGTATCCGAACATAATACAACGCAGTGATGTTTTTTGCTTGACTGGGGTAGGTTAAGTTGGTAAATAGACAGCCTACGCCGCATGGGCGGGTAGCTCAGTTGGGAGAGCATCGGCCTTACAAGCCGAGGGTCACAGGTTCAAGCCCTGTTCCGCCCACCAAAA
>QZLB01000096.1 GCA_004796425.1 Desulfobulbaceae bacterium
GGTTTGAACCAGTCACTATCCAATTCTAAGGTCTTCTGTTGGCTGGCGGGGTAATCATCGACCTGCAGTTTTTTATAGCCTTTGAACATGCTTTTGTTCACTTTCACGTACGGGCTGGTGCTCGCAAAGCCAGCCTTCTTTGAGACGGCATTCACCGAAGAATACGTATTGCTGCGAAACTCGAGGCTCAGCTTAATCTTGCCTTTGGCTCTGATAAAGTCGGCGGGCAGGTCGACAGTTACTTCGGTAGCCTCTCCATTCAGACATGCTTTATACTTACCGGTGAGTGGCTCTCTGAAGTCTGACCATGTTGTCTGGGCCCCGAACGTTTTGCCACAAGAGAGAACCGTTGCAAATAGAACCAACAATACAATGAGATAAGGTGACCAATAAGCTGAATTCACACGTTTTTTGTGAAGTGAGTGCATGTGCCTTTCCGCTCCTTTCAGTATTCAGAGTAAAAAAGATGACGTTTATGGTGTTTCGGGATTCTTCTATTTTATAGAAATTGTAGAATCAGATCAAGGTGCGTTCGGTATCACCTTCTCGCATTTACTCACAGTTGATGCAAAAAGAGGATTCCATTTGCCAAGTTGTAATGAACAGCCAGTAGATATGGGGGCCAACGTATGTTCGAATGAGCTATAAATTAATGGTAAAGAAGAAAAAATTGGAATAGGTTTGTAAGGAGCAACCATTTCTGCTGAGTGAAAATGATACTCTTCTGGCTGGGGTGGAAAGAATTGGTGCTCACAACCCTCGTAAAAGATATTCAACAGACATGATCTGCATTCTTTTGGGGAGCAGTATGAAATCTGAAGAAAAGAAAAGGCAGAAAGAAACAAAGGCTCAGGTAAAGCAGATACGCGATGAGTCGAAAGCCAAGGCCAAGGCGGTAAAGGCTGAAGGCAAACTTCGGGCGCAACGGTTGCAGGGCTCTTCGCTGAAAAATGTGGCGGAAGAAATACAACCCCGCAGAATCAGTATCGATGTTCATGAGGTTGGGGGCTACAGCGAGCTGGTCATCAGTGGTCTGAAAAGTGAACAACTCCAGCGCCTGCTCCCCCAAATTAATAAAGATATCCTGATTACTCAGGTGCGGGAAAAAAGTGCCTTCAAAGCGGGCTTAATGCGTTTTTTCCGGGAAGGAGCCTTTCAGACCCTGGTGAAGGTGGTCGCCGGTTTAATTGTTGGACTACTGCTTTATCAGGTCGGCTTGAAATAGTGTGAGATCGTTTCTGTAAACCAGTTCAATTGCGGCTTGCCCCGTTTCTTTATGATTGTTTAGACAGCAGCGGTTTAATTCGTTTCCACAAACCCTTTTCTTTGGTTTCTGGGCAATGGTTTGCTGATGCTGCTATCTGGGCAGTTTCTTTTTCAAGTTGTGCATTACGAAGTTCAAGTGCTTTTATTTTGTCATCGAGCAACGCGTTCTCTTTAATATAGTGCAGAAGCCCTTTATGCATTGCTTTGATCTGTGGTGACACAATCGTTCTCAGATAGTCGGAAGTATGCCGGGCGATGCTCTCCCCCTCACTGCTTACCTTGTTGGTACCGCGTGATATGACCTCACGATAAATGGTGAGGTAGCGATCGACCGCTTTTTCGATATCAGCATCTATTCGAATCCACTTACTTACACCTTCACTCTCTTCAGGGTTATATTTTCTGATTTCGTTAACCAGATTCTCTTCGGTAAACGCGAAATTCTGCAGATTTCTGATAGCAAAATTATAGGATCGAAATTCCTGCACATTGGCAGTGGTGACCATACCGCCAATACCGGTAAAATCCGCGGAAATTACAGCGCAGCCGGCAAACGCTGCTTCCAGAGCAGAGCGGGCAATGCCAAAGACCAGGTCATATTCATGAAGTACTTTGCCCGGTTCCTTGACAACATTGCCGACTCCCGCACCAATCACATCGAGCTGTTCAATCCCGCAATGGCTGCAGGCACTGCGTATAGTTTCAAGCGCTTCCCCTTCTCGGGCGTGGTTATTGAACACAAGCGCTTTGCGAATTTTTTCAGGGAGGCTTTTCTTCTGTACAACTTTCGAGGGATCAACAAAACTATAGATCACATCAACCAGCTGTGGATCAATACCGCTTGAGGTTAGAATCTTTTCCCTGAGCAGGTTGCTCACACCAATATAGCGCCCAATTGTCGGGTATGATGGTGGGTTTCCCATCCAGCCAACCCATTCGTGGCAGACAAAGATGGCGGGAGTTGAAGGAAAGTGGAGCAGAGCAGTCATCGTTTCCAGGTGATGATGTCCCTGGATAATATCTGGCGGCTCTCTGAGATCGTGAAGATTATTGAGTACTGGAACCGTCATCTGCTTAAGCTCATCAGCGACCTCGCCGAGAACCTGGCTGTAAGCAATAGGGAGATGCCCTGCTTTGATAAGAGCCAGAGCCAGTTCCTTGACATACAATTCAGTACCGGATCTCTGGTCTAGACTATTGTTTGTGATCAATACTCGCAGCGGTTTCTTCATTGGCTCGTGACTCCCAATTGGCCATAATTCAGAATAATTGGAGGGGTGACCGGCGTAACTCGATCTGATGGTAGGGTAATTATAATCCATAAATCCAGAGGCTTCATGCTCCTTTTCATTCTCCCGGCAGATTGAGGAGTTTCTCATCAAAAGATGAGCGGTCGAGCTAAGACCTTCCCCAACAGCCAGGATAAATAGTGTTGATCATGGGCTAAAATATTGTAGTTATATCATTTATGATTGATATTATGAGGCGAGCAAGTAGACTCATTGGGTGGCTAGAAGGTTTCCCTTGGGAAATCAGCTGTTTTGGTGTGATCGGGAGATCTGCCTGGAAGACGCGGTTTCATCTAACCGGATAGGAAAATGATTAGAATCCCTGAATGGCTTACAGCCTGTTTTGAACATCGAGAAATCATCGTTCAACTCACCAAGCGGGATCTTGTTGCCCAATATAAATCATCGAGGCTGGGGATGATGTGGGCGGTTATCGAACCGTTCTCCTTCATGCTGCTGATTGCCATCGTCCTTGATGTGGGGTTGCAGGCAGGCTCTCATCTGAATGTGCCATTTGTCGCTTTTTTATTGTCGGGTATGTCGGTTTACCTGGTTGCTGCAGGGGTACTCGAGAAGGGTGCACGACTCATCATCCAGTATGCGTTTTTGTTAAACAAGGTTAATTTCAGGGTCTCCTTGCTGCCATTGGTGGCAATCCTCTCCAATACCATCAACCATTTTCTGACACTGTTACCAGTTGTCATTATTTTACTGTATTTTAAGATATTTCCGAACTGGTTCTGGTTTCAGACATTATACTATCTGGTGTGCTTGTTAATTCTGCTTCTGGGGTGTACGTGGTTTGTTTCGGCGCTCTGTGTGATTGCGCCGGACTTTGTCAATGTTGTCGGAATCTTCACCCGCTTCTTGCTCTATTTGAGCCCGGTATTCTGGGATATCTCTGTGTTCCCGGAATGGTCGCATCTCATTATCATGAGTAATCCGTTTTACTACATCATTGCCGGGTATCGGGACTCACTGCTCTTTCATGTGGGGTTCTGGCACCATCCCTGGTTGACCCTCTACTTCTGGTTATTCACGGGTGCAATGCTGGTGGTGGGGGCGCTGGTTTTTAGGAAATTCAAACCGGTTTTTTCAGATTATGTTTAACAGGTAGAAGACCCATTCCATGTCACGTGATGCCGTAACGCTCATCAATGTCTCCAAGCATTACCCACTCTACACCCGTCAATTACTGGATCGGTTGAAGGAAATCCTTCGCCCCGGTGTTATCTGCCATACAGATTTTACTGCTTTAAAACCATTGGATCTCAAAATCAGTAAAGGTGAAACGGTCGGTATTCTGGGTCGTAACGGAGCAGGAAAATCGACATTGCTGAAAGTGATTGCCGGGGTAAAGCAGCCAACCAGTGGAACGGTAGAGGTCGATGGCTCACTTGTCGCGCTGCTTGAGTTGGGAGGCGGTTTCAACCCTGATTTCACCGGTCTTGAGAACATCTATTTTTACTGCTCAATGATTGGTCTCTCCAAAAGAGAGATTGAGCGGATCACGCCGGCTGTTATTGAGTTTTCCGAAATTGGCAGTTATATCCACCAGCCGCTCAAACTTTACTCAACAGGGATGAGGGCACGGCTGGCATTTGCGGTCTCCGTGTTGGTAGAACCGGACATCTTGATTCTTGATGAGGTTCTTTCCGTTGGTGATATTCTTTTTCAAAGAAAATGTTTTGTTAAGATGGAGCAGTTTTTCAAGAGTGGAAAAACGGTGTTGTTCGTGAGCCACAATGTCGATAGCGTCAAGACCCTTTGTCAACGCTCACTACTCCTGCATGACGGTGAGCTTCTGATGGATGGTCCTACCGAGCTGGTGATACCGGAATACCATCTGTTGATGTTTTCTTCTCAGCAAGAGCAGCCAGAGATCGTTGAACGGATTAGAAGCGGCAAGACTGGTGGTCGTTTTACAAAGGGAAGGAGCCAGGACCGTAATAAGATTTCCATTAAACAGACTGAGCAGAACGAACCTCTTGAACCGTCACATGAGGAAGCGAAGGATTATTTCGTTGAAGGTTTTGAGTCTAAGAGCAAGAGTGCTACCGCGGCCATGGATATTGTGATTCATGGCTTCTATATAGAGAGATTACAGGGAGGAAGGGTCACCCACCTGGCTCGGGGTAACCGGTATCGTTTGATATTCCTGGTGGATTTTAATGAAAGTGTGAAATCAGTGAACTTTGCCACCTGGTTTTATAGTGAGCGAACGCATTTTATCTCCGGTATCGAGGTACCGGATAAATATCAATTGATCGAAGAAATTGCAGAAGGGGTCCGTTACCAGGTTTGTGTTGAGTTTGATTGTGTTTTTAACCCGGGTCTGTATGGGATGAGACTGGTGGTAAGAGGTGAGCGAAACCAGGAGTATGTGCCGCTGTCTATCGTGGAAGATGCGATTATTTTCAGTGTGCTTGAGGATGGCGACAATCATAGTGTGGGGTTTGTAAAAATTGCTCACAAACTTGAAGCATGTGAGGTAGACAGAGCAGATACTCCAGAAACTGGTGGGCAGCAAAACAATGATAATCAACAGGCGGGCGTATGAATCGTCAAGACCAGAGCAAACGGAAGAAGCGCATGCGATTTCGCGCCAGACTACTCCTGCTTGGTGGTAAAAAACTCCCCTTTGTCTCTCGATTAATCAGAAACAGACAAATCAGGCTCATGTTTGATTACGACTACTACCGTAATCAATTACCAGAAGCGCAAAAGAATGTTGACCTGGTTGATCATTTTTGCGAGAGCGGTTGGCGGGCCAAGCTCAACCCGCATCCACTGTTCGATACCACCTATTATCTCAACCGCTATCCGGATGTGATGCAGGCAGGGATAAACCCACTCCTGCACTTTCTAGAGCATGGGGGTTTTGAAAACAGAAACCCTCACCCGTTATTCGATGTTTCGTATTATCTGGCAAGTAATCCAGAGGCGGCAGATTCGGGACTCAACCCACTGTTTCACTATGTGAGTTCAGAGACTTCAGCGCAGTCGAACCCGCACCCGCTTTTTGATGCGGATTATTACCTATCGAGCAATTCCGATGTTGCGCGGGCTGATTCCAACCCCTTGATCCATTTTCTGAAATTTGGAGCGCTTGAGCGAAGAAATCCACATCCGCTGTTTGATGTTTCACACTATCTGGCGAGCAACCCTGTGCTTGATCAGCATGGTGTAAATGCACTCAGCCACTACCTGGTGAGTTCTGCGACGGAGCAGGGAAACCCTCATCCCGGATTCGACAATGACTATTACAGAGCACGATACCAGCTCAGCCAGGAAGAAAACCCGCTGATTAATTATCTGCAGCATCCCTGGCGCAGCCCGTCACCCTGGTTCGAACCCCTCTCCTTCACCAGACCTGATGAGCTTGATATCGCCAAGAGCAATCCGCTTGCGTATGCGCTTTATGGTATTCACCTGGTGCAAATCCCTGGTGGTGAAAAGGAATCGACATCCTGGTCTGAAGACAGGCTCCCCGATGAACAGCGTTATGGAAGCAAACCACTGATTTATATCGCGACACATGAGGCAAGCCTGACCGGTGCACCGGCCATTATCCTGAATATTGCACGTCACATCGCCAGTTCCGCACATTATGATCTGGTCATTTTCATGCACCGGGGCGGTCACCTGCTCCCGGAGTTCAAATTGCTGGGAGAGGTGGTCTGTTTTGAGGAAATTACCCGTTTGTCTGATGGTAATGGAGTTCTCGATCGAGTGATAAGTGGGTACTGTCGGCGTAACCCGCGATTCGCAATTGTAAACTCGATGGAATCAAGTTTTTTTCTCTCCGCATTTGGCAAAGCCGATATACCAGTACTGACACTGATACATGAGTTTGTAACCAGTTATCAGAAAGAGCTGGTTACCGAAGCAATCAACTATTCCCGAAAAATCGTCTTTCCTTCCCAATTTGTCAAAGAAATCGCCACCCGGAATTATGAACTCAATGAGGGTGACTGTACGGTTATCCCCCAGGGACTGCTCAATCCAGACTTTGGTAATCTGGACCGTGACAAGGCGCGAGAGGAAATTCGTAAAGGACTTGGGCTCCCACCGGATTCTTTTATCGTCTTGGGGTGCGGAGTGGTGGCTTTGCGGAAGGGGCCAGATCTTTTCGTGCAAATTGGCGCTGCACTGCAACGGGATTTTGGGCTGGAGAGTATTTATTTTGTCTGGTTGGGCAAAAATGGGCAGGAGTTCGGTTACAGCCACTATCTGGAGCAGGATATTGAAAGACTTGGGGTGCAGAGTCATATGCTTTTTGTCGGTGAAAAGGAGAATGTCGAGCCGTTTTTTGTCGGATCTGACCTGTTCCTGCTGACCTCTCGTGAGGACCCCTTTCCCTGTGTCGTCCATGAGGCGATGGCTGCGTCTCTTCCTGTGATTGTTTTTGCCGATTCAGGCGGGGCTCCGGAGGCTGTCGGTGATGTCGGTATCGTTGTACCGTATGGCGATATTAGGGCTGCGGCAGAACAAATTCATAAATTGTACCTGAGCAGTTCACTTCGTCAAACGTATGGAACGATGGCAAGACAGCATGTTCATACATATTTCAATTTCACGAACTACTGCTCATTACTGGCAAACTATGTACTGGATGAGTTTGCTATCGATCTGAAAATTGCGACGAAGGTGGTCCCTGAGATTGTGGATCAGCCGATGGTGATTCCTTCAGAACAGCAGGAGGCAACAGAGGATTATTCCGAATATACAATCCGAACCCAACAGAGCAGCCGAAAGCGTCTGCAATCGAGACCACTGTTTATTGTGGGGACCACCCGGTCGGGGACCTCAATAATGAAACTGGCACTCAGGCGTATCTATGGAGACTTCAGTCCCCACGAGGGTCACCTGTGGCCGCTCTATAAAGAGTTGCATGAAAGGATCGCACACTATTATCACGAACATGAGGATATCTCGGATTTTCCCAATACCCTCTTTCATGTGGGGCGGGAAACTTTTACCGATGCAATATGCAATGTATTTGATGCGTTCCACCGTCAACATAGTGTTAAAGGTGAGTTTGTTGATAAAACTCCCGATTCACCAATAATTACCACCCTGCCATTGATCCAGTCAATGTATCCCGGTTTACGGGTGATCTTCATGAAACGGCATGGGGTGAATAATCTTGAGTCAAAGCTGCGACGATTCCCGGATAAAACCTTTGCTCACCATTGTCGTTTCTGGAATGAAACCATGGAGGCGTGGTTGCAGGTACGTGAACAGATTATTCATACTATCGAGATAGATCAGGGTTTACTGTTGGTTGATCCGGTAGCATGCAGTGAGACGATTGCTGCTTTTCTCGAGTTGACCTACAACCAAAAAGAAGCGTTGTGTTCACTATTTCAAGAGCGAGAAATTGAAAAGACCAGCTCAGATGTTAGCATCAACAAGAAGATGATCGACACCTGCTGGAGTAGCGAAGAGCAGGAAATTTTCACCAGGATTTGTGGGCAGACCATGACTGCTTTTGGCTATGATTTCTAGAGATCACCCTTAAAGTGGTCGCAAGATACGTTTTGGGGGCGGATGGTTTTTTATCTATCTTTTGTGTTGAGTGAAGAGTGCACCATATTGGCAAAACTTGCATTGCCCATGGTGAATAATCTCACCGGTAGATCACTTTTGATACGCAACCGTCTGACAATTTCCTTTTCTTCCAAACCCTGGCGATGAAGTTCATGCACCTGCTGGTGAAAACTTTCCAGATAATCAAGTTTTCGCCGGAGGTGGGCGGGACCATCCTTTATACTGGGACGGTGGGCACAGAACAGTTCTTTAAAATCGAGGGTAGAGATTTTCTTTAACGAGTCGATCTGCTGTTCGATTTTCTCATCTACTCTGAAGAACTGTATTTTTTCACCCACATAGAGATCACCGGAGAACAACCACCCCTGCTCTTCGAGATGAAAAACCGTGTGATCCTTGCTATGTCCCGGGGTATGCAATGGGGTGAGTTTGAACCGATCTGTCTCAATTATTTCCGGGTAGTGTTGTGCCGCCAGCGGTTGGCTCCGGCCAAAAAGAATGTGCTGATAGGGTAGAATTCGAAAGCCATCAGCAAGTTTTGCTGCACCATAGGGGTGAAGTGAGACCGGCGCCTGCAACTCCTTACTCAATCGGGCAGCGTTGCCACTATGATCTTCATGGTGATGGGTGAGCAAAATGGAGGTAACCGGGAGGGGGGCGACCATATCAGTGACTTTTCTCCTGAGGTGGTGGGGGCCCGTATCTATCAGGAGGGTACCCAGGTGGTAAAGGTATACCGATTTTATCGGAGACCCGAATGGTGCAATACCTACTTCAAGACCGGTTACGGGTCCGAACGTATGTTTTTCTGCGTAGAACATGGACAGCAAAAGTACCTCAAAGCATCTCTGCCCGCAACTGAGTCTTGAAACAAATCTCCATATGTGGCAACCAAATATCGTTGCCTGTCGAGTATGGCAAGCGGTGCTGTCATATTTGGTAGCTGTCACACAGTCTGTTTCTTCAACATATTGATATGATAGCACATTAATTTCTGGCACACATTGTATTTTCCGGTTTATATACAATCGTGTGAGTCGGGGTGAATTACCTGCAATGATCTAAAATGATAAAGCACACGCTACCAGGAGAAAAAACAATGCATCGAATAGTTCTGTTAATCGCAATGATGGGTCTGCTTATTTTTCCATTCATCTCACAGGCAGACCAATCTGGAGATATTATCAAAAGGGTGGAAGACAATCTCAATGGTGAGACCGCAGTTATGGATATCAATATGGTGGTTAAGACAAAACGGGCCGAGCGGACCATGAAGATGACAAGTTATTCCATTGGCAATGAAAAATCGTTTATCAAAATTCTTTACCCGCGCAAAGATAAGGGGATAACGTTTCTGAAGATCGATAATACCATGTGGCAATATGTTCCCCGTATCGAAAAGACCATCAAGATTCCTGCCTCGATGATGCTGCAGAGCTGGATGGGGAGTGATTTCAGCAATGATGATCTCGTGAAAGAGAGCTCTATCAGCAATGATTATACCCAGAAGCTTCTTTCCGAGACTGATGAAGTTTTTGTGATCGAGTTGTGGCCGAAAGAAGAAGCGGCGGTGGTCTGGGGAAAGATCATCATGGAAGTGTCAAAGCAGTATTATCTGCCGACCACGGTTCTTTACTATGATGAGGATGAATTGTTAATTCGTGAGCTGGTATATAGTGATGTTCAACCGTTTGGAGAGCGGTTTTATCCCACGCGATGGGTCATGACTCCCCAAGAGGAAGAAAAAGCGGGCCACGAGACCAAGATGGAGATCAGTAACGCAGTGTTTGATGAACCGGTTGCCGAATCTTATTTCACCAAGCGGGCGTTAAAGCGATACTCTCGATAATCTCAACGACAACAGGATGGTTTCTCATGAAACTTGCCTTAAGGAATATCGGTGCCTATAAGAAACGCACAATCGTAACCGTGCTGTTAACCAGTCTAACCACCACGCTGCTGGTATTTGCTTCGGCCTGGATGGATGGTTCGCACCAGACCATGATTCGTAATGCGGTAGAAATATATCCCGGGTATCTGCAGATTACCAATCGTGAATTCCGCGATAAACCAAGCTATGATCACCTGATTTTTGACACTACATCAGTCGCTGAGAAATTAGCTCAAGTAGAGGGGATCAGGGCTTCTGCGACCAGGTTTGAGTCGTTCGTCCTTTTTTCTGCCGACGAGAAAGCGGTGGGCGGAATGCTCACCGGTATTGAGCCGGAAACGGAGGAGCAGTTATCACGATTGGCATCATCGCTCAAAGCGGGGAAGTACTTGAACTCTGCTGATACTAATCAGGTTTACATCGGCAATGAGTTGGCCAAACGGTTGAAAGTGAGTGTTGGCGACGAACTCGCCTTTGTCGGTAATGGTGCAGACTATTCTTTCGCGGCTGACAACTTGGTGGTGAAGGGAGTTTTTCAGACCGGCCTGTATGATTTTGACTCCAATTCGGCGTTTCTGGCAAAGGACTATTTTAACATGGTCATGGCAGCAGAAAATTTTGCTACCCATATCATCGTATTGCCTGAAGAGCCAGCGCAGGTCGATATACTTGCCGAACGGATTGGCCAGGTAATCGGTGATGAATATGCAGCCCGGAGTTGGTCGCAAATCATGGAGCAGCTGGTCAAGGCGATGGAGCTCGATTCACTCTTTGGTTACATTACCCTGGGAATTATCTTTATCGTCATTTTCTTTGTAATAATGATTTATACCTTGCTGAGTGTTTTTGCTAGAATTCGGGAAATTGGTGTACTGCGTGCCGTTGGCACTACACCGGGACAGATCCTCAGGATGCTCCTGCTGGAGAGTTGTCTGCTGGCCGGGATCAGCGTGGTCATCGGGGGGCTCATCGGCGGAGTGTTAGCCTATTATTTTAATATCAATCCGTTCACCATGAGCGGCTATGAAGAGCAATTCAAACAATACGGGTTAGCACTCACCCAGATGCCGACCGCATTTGAACCACTGGTTATTGTTCGTGACATGGTGGTGATGTTTTTACTCTCGGTACTCTCAACGCTCTATCCAATCCTGAAAATTAACCGGTTCAGACCGGTGGAGGCAATGCGTCATGTTTAGGACTACCTGCAAAATCGCCTGGGCTTCTCTGGCAAGAAGGCGCACCCGTTCAGTATTGCTGGTCTTGATGATCGCGGTGAGTCTCACGGGACTCCTGTTGATGGAAGGGATCTATGAAGGGATGACCGAGCAGATGATCTCCAATGCCATTCGCAGTGACAGTGGTCATCTCTCGATATTTGGTAAGGGGTATCGGCTTGAACCGGATCTGTCCAGAATACTCAAGGATAGTGAACCCATTGAAGCACTCCTCAGGGACGACAGCCGGGTAAAGAGTTATGTGAAACGGTTGAAACAGGATGGTCTGGTTGCCACTGCTCACTATTCTCGCGGAGCGTCCATTATCGGTATTGATCCGGAAACGGAAAATCGTCATGGTCGGCTGGGCGGCTATTTACATCAGGGTGAATATAACTTCGGGAAGCGGCAACGCGGGGCGATTATCGGTTACAAACTTGCCGATAAGCTGCAGGTGCGCATTGGCAGTAAACTGATTGTTTCAGCCCAGGATATCAACGGGGAGGTGTCATCCTCACCACACCGGGTCACCGGTATTCTGAAAACCAACAACATGGCGCTTGATGAGTATGCGGTGTTTCTGAGCGAAAAACAGATTCGCAAACTACTGGGTATGAAATCGGGTTTTTCTCAAGTTTCGATTCTGCTGCATAATGAAGCACAGACCGGCTCGCTTCAGAAAGAATTACAGGCAACAATCACCGATGCAGACGTGCAGCGCTGGGATCAGCTCTATCCGGCATTGCTCCAGTCGCGGGTAATGATGGAAGGCTTCAACCTGGTGACCAATCTGCTGATTTTCTGTGTGGCAGCCCTGGGCATTTTTGGGGTCATGCTGGTCTCCGTTCTGGAGCGGCTTCGAGAGTTCGGCATCATGAAGGCTATTGGTACCAGCTTCAGCGAGGTTCGTAATATCATCCTGGTCGAATCATTTACAATGGGGTTTGTCGGTTATGGGCTTGGTGCGCTGGTTGGTTTTGCCAGCCTCTATTATTTCAAAGTCTATGGCCTGGACCTTACGGTTTTTGGTGAGGCGTTCGAAGAGTTTGGCCTTGATGCGGTGACCTATGCGCTGATTCGTCCGAGCTACTTTGTTACGGCTCTGATTGCGGTGATTATCGCCATCCTTTTAAGTGTGATTATCCCTCTGCGGGTGATTCATAAATCAAAACCGATCGATACGATCAATGCTATTTAGGGAACCCAGACCATGAAAACATTCCTTGAAATACGAAATATCAACAAGAGCTTTCATCCGGATAAGGAAGTAGAGGTTCAGGCGCTGCGCGATATAAACCTGGAGATCGCAGCGGGTGATTTTGCGGTGCTCTCCGGGCCTTCCGGCAGTGGCAAGACGACCTTGCTCAATATCATCGGTTGTCTTGATAATTGTACCAGTGGGGAAGTCAGCCTGGTGGGTCAACGATTGACCGGTCTGCCTGAAAAAAAATTATCGCTCATCAGGCGCAACCAGATCGGCTTTGTTTTCCAGGCATACAACCTGATCCCGGTACTGACGGCACAGGAAAATATCGAGTATATTATGCGATTGCAGGGACGAAGCCCCCAAGAGTGTGGTGAGCGGTGTCTGGAAGTTGCCAGGAAGCTGGGTATCGAAACCCTGCTCAGTAAACTGCCGAACCAGCTCAGCGGTGGACAGCAGCAGCGGGTTGCAGTGGCCCGTGCGGTAGCGGCAACGCCCAAACTAATATTAGCTGACGAGCCAACCGCCAACCTCGATTCCAAAACGGCTGCAGACCTTATGGACATGATGGAACGATTAAATCGTGATGAAGGGGTCACCATTATCTTTTCGTCTCATGACCCTCAGGTTATCGATAAAGCCCGCCATTCAATTGTCTTAAAGGACGGAGCGGTGATTTCAGATGAAACGCTTCACTAATCTGCTGATGGCCGGGCTGGCCGGTTTTGTACCCGGCCTCGAATTGGAGAACACCAATATCCTCGGATATGACGATACTCGTCAGCTAACCGACTTTAATCGGTTCAGGGCGGAGCTCACCGTAGAGCATGAGGAGTACCCTGATCTGATCGGTAAACTCATTGTTGACAATAGAAATGAATACACCACCAAACCCAGCGACATGCATAATACCACCGAGCTATATCGGGGATTTGTTCAGTATCGCGGCAGTGAACATTTCTTTTCAGTCGGTCGGCAAAGAATACCGCTTGGGGTAGGGCGGATATGGAATCCGATCGATGTGTTCAACCCGATCGATGTGGAGGCGATTGAAACCGATGAACGGGAGGGAACCGATTCGATTCGTTATGAATATGCTTTCAGTGAATTGTCAAATATAGATGCGACTATTGCCCAGGACCAGGTAGCGATTCGGGTAAAAGGATACCTGGAATACGCGGATGTGGCGCTCATCGGTTTGTGGGATGAGGATAACGACCTGGAGATAATTGGCTGGGAGCTGGAAGGAGAGTTACCACAGACCGGTATTGAACTGCGCAGTGAAGGTGGTTATTTTCACCACTTGGCCAGTGGTGACCGGTTCACGGATTACATTGTGGGCGCGGAATATGGCTTTCCAAACTCATTGACCGTGCTTGCTGAATACCGCTATTCTGGTTTTGCCAAAAGCGATTATCTGGGAGCAATGGCCAGTTATCAGCCGGCAATGCTCTGGCTTTTCAATCTTCTGTTGGTAACCAGTCTGAATGACCAGTCCGGCTTTATCGCGCCCTCGGTGGAATACAGCCTTGGTGATGACATGACTTTATCTGCGGGGGCCTTTCTCTATTTTGGCAGCGATGACGACGAGTTTGGCCAGGCTGATGATCGTTTTTACCTGCGCTGGTTTGTTCATTTTTAGTCTGTGGTCTTTCAGGCAACAAAGACAGACCACGTTTTAATGATGGATTATTTAATGCCGGGAGTCTATATTATTCTTACTTTTATTCGTCCTGTATTCTGACTAAAGAGGTGTTGATTTCCGCATTTTTTCTGTCCGGGCCCGACCGATTTCATGTAGTTGTTGGCTCTGCCGATAATCAGTCCACGCTCTTACCTGATCGTTGAAAAGAGCTGTCAGGTTTTTCCGGTCGGGATAGTCGCTTGCGAAATCGTGATAGATGGGCTGGTTTGAGACCAGGAGCAGGCCAAGAATAAAAAGAAAGGTGATCGGTATGACGACAAATTTTTTACTTTTTGCTTTTGAAAAAAGTGTTTTTATCAAGAGGTAAAAAATGAAGCAGAAAAAAACACCAAATGCCAAATAAATGAGCATAATTGGTGAGGTCCAGATAATCCCGTAAAAAGCCATATAGCTGATTGGAATGAAGCCTGCGGTAAGCAACAGATCTGTGGCGGGAATTGGTACCAGAAGTATAAAGGTTAACAACATGAGGATGCGACACGTTCTGACTATTTCAGTATCAGGTGTACTCATCAAATGTGATTGCTACTCTATTGTAAGGGGTGGGACCTCTGGTGAAGTAATAACAACCTCACGCTATCATCCATATTCTCTTCTGATCCTATCACGTAGATGGCGCACTATCAACTCTATTTTCGATGTCATTAAGGGGCGAAAGCTCAGCAGGTTATTGCGGGCGTGGGGTGATGATGGTTTGGGTCACGTACGACGCACTATAAAAGGTTGCCGGTACTCCTATTCATATTGAAAATCGTGGTAGAATAGCTATAGTATAAGTTAGAATAATTTTTAATTTTTTCCTGTAAAACTATGGAGGTAACAATGCAGGCACAAGCTCAACCAATCACAATAGATCAAGCAAGACGGGACGCCGCTTCCATTTTTCTTGCCAAGGTCTTTAACAAGATGACCCTCGGGCTGGGGATTACCGGCGTTGTGGCCTATCTGGCTGCGGCAACGGGACTGGCCCAGATTATCATTTCCAGCCCGTTGTTCCTGATTCTGGCCCTGGGAACGCTGGGACTCGTGTTCTTCTTATCTGCACGAATAGACAAGATTAGCGCCACCACCGCATACTCGCTGTTTTTTGGTTACGCGGTTCTCAATGGTTTTTTCTTCTCATCCATCTTTCTGCGTTATACCGGTGCTTCAATTGCCTCAACGTTTCTGATTGCCGCCGGTATGTTCGGTGCCATGGCTGTTTTTGGCATGGTTACCAAGCGTGATTTATCAGGCTGGGGTTCTTTCCTGTTCATGGGACTGATCGGCATCATCATTGCTTTTGTGGTCAATATTTTCCTGCAAAGCGCAGCGGTTCACTATATTATTTCCATGATCGGTGTACTGGTGTTCACCGGCCTGACCGCCTACGATGTCCAACATATTAAACGTATGGGTGAAGAGGGCATTCTTTCTCAGGGGCAGGAGGCGATCGCCAAAGGGTCAATCATAGGTGCCCTGAGGCTGTATCTCGATTTTATCAATCTGTTCATCATGCTGCTGACTTTTTTCGGAGGCGGCAGGGACTAAATAACTCCCTTCTGCTGAGGCAAAACAAGAAGGCATGTTCTGTAATCGGGACATGCCTTTTTTGTGGGCTCTTCCTTTTTTGTTTAGGAGGAGTTAATTGAGGAGCTCAGTGGCAACGCTTCCCTGCCATTCCCAATAAGGTGGGATGTTGAGCAGCCGGGCAATGGTTGGTGCGATATCACAGATGGTGAGCTGACGCGTAAGTTTTTTAGCAATTGCAATATCTGGTCCTTGCATGATCCAGGGAACCGTTAACACCTCGGGCACCCGCTCCATATGGTGACGGTCAACTCCGCCGTGATCACTGGTCACAATGATATTATACTGCGCTCTGCAGGCAACTTTTTCTAGACCTTTTACCAGCTCACCAATCGCATGATCGGCTCTCTCAATTGCCTGGATATACTCTTCTGACATCCAGCCGTATTCATGTCCTGCGATGTCTGTCCCCTCAAGGTAAACAAAGCAGAGATCGGGCAGCAGATTCTGGATATGCGGAAGCGCTGAGTCAACAATCAGACGGTCTTGCTGATCGACCGGGTTGTTTATAACATTGATCATGAGCGAGAGGTCGAGTACGCCAGGTGGCGCCAGGTTCCGTAAATGCTCCCAGCTGTAAAAAATTGCGGTGGTGAGTCCGCGGTATTTTGCCAACTGAAAGATCGAAAGCGTTTCTGGGGAAATTGATGGTTGACCCGTATTGGTTTGTACATTGTGACCGATGGGTTTTTGTCCACTGACCAGCGAAAAATGGCATGGCAAGGTAAGAGCTGGATAGGTTGTTTGCGCAGTCATGGAAAAACTGCCGGTTTCCATCAGCTCATCGAGCACTGGTGTTTCAGCTACCTCCAACCCATCTGGCCGGCAACCGTCGATCACGATGAGGAGCACTTTGTTTTGTCTGTTCATAATGCAGATTCAGTTAAGTTCGTCAACCCGGTGACAGGCAACAAAATGTTCAGCTTCCCACTCCTGCCATTGGGGAATTTCCTCTTTGCATATTGAGCTCACATACGGGCATCGGGTATGAAAACGGCATCCTTGAGGAGGGTTGGCCGGGTTAGGTATATCACCTTCGAGTTTGACCGGTTCAAAGGCGGTTTCAAGGTTTATGGTCGGCACCGCTGAGAGTAGTGCCCGAGTGTATGGATGAAGCGGTTTGAAAAAAAGTCTTTCGGTAGGGGCAAGCTCGGCAAACTGTCCAACATACATCACCGCCACCTTGGTCGAGATGTGCGCAACCACGGAGAGATCATGAGCAATAAAAAGGTAGGTAAGATGCAACTCCTGTTGCAGATCCATCAATAGATTGATAATTTCTGCCTGAATTGACACATCAAGCGCAGATACCGACTCATCGCAAACCACAAACTTGGGCCGAGATACCAGTGCCCGGGCAATACAAATACGTTGACGTTGGCCACCTGAAAAGGCATGGGGAAAACGTCTGAGGTGCTCAAGGTTAAGCCGGCACATCCCTGCGATTTCCCGCACCCGCTCATCAATTTCCTTACGGCTGAAACTATTAAGGCATTCTAACGGCTCGCTGATAATATCTCTTACGGTCATTCGGGGATTCAGCGAGGCATAGGGATCTTGAAAAATGAGCTGCATATTGGGGCGAAATTGTTTCAGAGCCTTCCCTTGAAGGGTCGCGAGATCTACATGGGTTCCATCGGCGGTAAATGAGATCTTACCTTCGGTTGGTTCAAGGGCGCGCAGGACGGCACGACCGATTGTGGTTTTGCCGGAACCGCTCTCACCAACCAGCCCCAGAGTTTGCCCCCGGTCCAGTGAGAAGCTCACGCCGTCGACTGCTTTTACATATCCTTTGACTTTTCGAAACAAGCCATTGAGATAAATGGGGAAGTGAACTTTCAGGTTGGAAACATCTAGCAGGTTTACATTGTTCATAGGTTCTTATAGATGAAGAAAACATCTGACGAAATGCTCCGGCGTTTTCTCGATCCGCTCAGGGTGAAGTTTGTCACAAGTTTTGGTGATCCGCTGGGGACACCGGGGGTGAAACGGACAGCCTGTGGGCCGCTCATGCGGTCCCGGTATATCTCCGCCAACTGCTTCTAAGCGGGCTCCAAGGTTGTTGAGTTTAGGGATGGCTCGTAAAATCCCTTTGGTATATGGATGAAGCGGGTCATTTATCACAGCCTCCTTGGGACCTCGTTCCACAATGGTGCCCAAATACATTACGGCAATTTCATCAGCAACCTGTGCAATGACACCCATATCATGGGTGATGAAAATAATAGACATGCCGAGCTCGGTCTGGAGCTCCTTCATCAGTTCGAGTATTTGTGCCTGGATGGTGACATCAAGTGCGGTGGTCGGTTCGTCAGCAATTAAGATCGAGGGGTGGGTAGAGAGAGCGACAGCTATCATCGCGCGCTGCCGCATCCCGCCCGAGAGTTCATGGGGGTATTGGTCGACTCGTAAATCGGCGTTAGCTATGCCGACTCTTCTGAGCATGTCCACTGCAATTGAACGTGCCTCTTTCTTGGAGACATTATTGTATTTGGCTTTAAGGGATTCGGATATATGGGTCCCCACCGTGCTGGTTGCAGCGAGCGGGCTGTTGCTTGAAAGGCGATGGGTCCGGACAGCTTCCATGATCTGGTTGCCAATCGTGTAGACCGGTGAAAATGATGCCATGGGCTCCTGGAAGATCATGGCGATTTCACCGCCCCGCAATTTTCTAATCTCTTTTGATCCGGCTGGCAGTAGATTGATATCCAGGGGTTCAGTTCCGTTTCCCCGGTTAAACAGGATTTTTGATTCGGGATCGACAATGGCGTTTTTGGGTAGCAATTTTATCAATGCCCGAGTTGAGACACTTTTCCCTGAGCCGGACTCACCGACAATGCCCAAGGTTTTTTCTCTTTTAATTCTATAGTTAACATGTTCAACCGGGGTGATAATTCCCTCATCGGTACGAAATGAGACGCGCAGGTTCTGGACATCAATGAGCAGGTTCGGGTCCATAAAATTCACTTTTAATGATTCGAAACTGAATAAGGATCTGCCGCATCACGCAGGCCGTCACCGAGCAGCGTGAATGCGAGTACGGCAATCACCACAAAAGCCGCAGGAAGAAACAGCCATGGCGCCTGCTCGATGGCCCTGATATTCTGAGCATCCTGCAGCAGAATACCCCAGGAAACGCTTGGCGGTCGCAGGCCTAGTCCGATGAAACTGAGTGCTGTTTCACTGAGGATCATGTAGGGAAAGCTGATCACCAGGTCGACGATAATATAACTGGTGAAGCTGGGAAGCAGATGTTTGCCGATGATACGGGCCGCCGAGGCGCCGGAAAGCTCTGCCGCCATCACATAATCCTCTCCCCGTTGTCCAAGTAGATGACTCCGGGTTCGGCGGGCAAGGGTTGGCCAGCCGATCAAACCGAAGATCAGTGTCATGGCAAAATAAACCTGCATGTTTGACCACTCTTTGGGAAAGGCCGCAGCCAGTCCCATATAAAGCGGGATAACCGGTATCACCCGGACGATCTCGGTAATTCGCTGAATAAGGTAATCAATTTTCCCGCCAAAATATCCAGCCACACCTCCAATAATCAGGGCCAGAACAAAGGCCACAAGAACACCAAGAATACCGATTGAAAGAGACGTCCCGGTGGCATGCAGGGTACGTGAAAAGATGTCTCTTCCCAGCTCATCGGTTCCAAAAAGGTGGAGCCTGCCCTGTTCAAGGCCAAACAAGTGCGTTTCCATATCAAAAATACCGAACAGCTTGTATGAGCTGCCGGTAACAAAGAACTGCATATAACGGCGTGTTTCAGGATCAACCGTGGCAATTTTCCTCAGGGTTACCGGATCGCGTGATGTTTTAATGCCATGAACAAAAGGGCGCAGGGAAAAACCTTTCTGGTCAGAGAGAAGGGGCATTTGCGGTGGTCCCATGATATAGGAGCGGTCCCGTGTCGTTATGGAGTAGGGACCGATAAAGTCGGCAAAGGCCCCAAAAATGACCATAATCAGTAAAACTCCCGCTCCGACCATGGCGAGTTTGTGGCGCCTGAATCGCCACCAGACCAGTTGCCACTGGGAAGCGGTGTAATATTTGATATCTTCGTGAGATTTGTTGTTCTGATCAATTTCCGGTTCTTCTGCCGAAAGGTTTACATCATTATTGAGGGTCGTTGTTTTGTCCATCAATCAACCCTCCTGAAGAGAAATTCTCGGATCCAGAAACGCCAGTGCGATATCCGAGATAAAATTCATAACGACAATGAAAAAGGTCAGCATCAGCAGGATGGCTCCTGCCACATACATATCCAGATCCAGGTAGGATTGGATGAGAAGTTCACCAAGTTCGGGCAGTCCCAATACCAGTGCAACGATGGGCAACTCCGAGAAGATTCGGTTCACATCAAAACCGATGGTTGAGACCACGGGGTTGATAGCCAGTCGGGTAGGGTATTTCAACAACACTTTCCACTCTGGGATTCCGCGGGCCCGCGCTGCAGTGACCGAGAGCTTGTTCAATTCATCAAGCATGGTCGCTCGAACAGTCTGGATCTGTAACGCTGTGGCCGACCAGGCCAGTACAATAGCCGGTACAACCAGATGTTTAAGCAAATCAAGCAGCTTCGCCAGGCTCCAGGCCGCCTTTTCATACTGTGGTGAAAAAAGACCTCCGACACTTGAGTCAAAAATAGTTACCGAGACATAAAGGAGCAACAGTGCAAGTAGAAAATTGGGCAGGGCAAGTCCGAGGTAACTGAAAACCGTCAATGCATAATCGGCGATGGAATGTCTCCGGATTGCAGCGTAAATGGCAATGGGGATCGCCAACAGGTAGGTCAGAACCAGGGTGCAGAACAGGATGGCAAGAGTCAACCAGAGTCTTTTGCCAATGACATTGTTTACTGACGTTTCAAAAGCAAACGATTCACCAAAATCAAATTTGGTGATAATTCCGCCAATCCAATCACCATATCGCTGCCAGGCTGGTTTATGAAGACCAAAATCACGGCGTATGTTCTCAATGTCTCCCTGAGTGACGTTAACACCGGTCCCGGAATATTTCCGAAACGCATATCGATCTGCATAGTCGCCGGGGGGAAGTTCCATAATGACGAAAACCATGATCGACACGAAGAACATGGTTACCATCAGGCCAAAGAACCGCTGTAGTATAAAACGAAGCATCTTTCAGTGTGGGTACCTGTCTGTCAGCAGACCGGTGAGGCCTGCTGACAGGGGTTAAGGTTGAAACTTACTTCTTGATGTACCACTGGGTTGCACGATAGGGATAGGTCCAGTAATAATCGTAGGTTTTGGCTGCAAATCGTTTGTAGTTACCCAGTTTATTGCTGTAGATAATTGGATTAACCACTTCACCAACGGTGCCGATTTTCCAAAGATTTTTCACGTGGATATCAACAATTGCCTGGCCGATCTGATCAGATTCCTCAGAACCAAGCGGGAGCTGGATGAACTTTTCAGCAAGCTTGTAAAGCTCCTTGACATCTGCGGGTGGCTCAATACCGTCTTTTCCCTGGGAGGTTTTCCAGGCTGCCCAGTCGAAACCGGTACCCGGATTGAAGTAATCACCAAATGGCGGAACCATAGCGGTGAAGTCCTGAGAGATGGTTGGACCGGAAACGCCGTCGTTTTTCCAGGTGGTAATTTCAAGATCGTTGTTGTTGGCACTGGCCCGGTACTCATCAGAAGAGACCTCCTTCAAATCAACCCGTACCCCGACATCAGCCCAATAATCGCGCACCAGTTCATGGAGTCTGATGGGTGCTCCCTGGTTGGAGTAGACCAGGCGAACCACGAGCGGTTTGCCATCGGCACGTTCGAGGACGCCATCACCGTTCTTGTCAACCAGCCCCATTTCCTTGAGCAGCGTCTTTGACTTTTCCGGTGCGTACTCGATGAAACTGTTTTTAATTTCGTCGGTTACAAACTTAACGGTTGCCGGCTCAGCAGGCATAGACTGCATCGGTGTTCCCTGTCCGAGAAAAACGATCTCATTGATTTCCTCTCGGTTCAGGGCAAGAGACATTGCCTGGCGAAATTTGAGATCGTTGAAAATCGTTCTCAAGGTCTCGTCTTTTACAGTGGTGTTAAATGAGTAGAAGACATTCTCACCCAGAGCAGGAGCAAGATAGGCCTGATAATTTCCCTTTTTCTCGTTATCTTTCAGTAACGGATAATCTTCTATGAAAATGGCCTGTTGTTTGTGCA
>QZLB01000185.1 GCA_004796425.1 Desulfobulbaceae bacterium
ATGACTCCGGAGAACCATTTTGCTGCTGAATCCAGCTGAGTACACCGTAACTGCCCCAGAAAAGATTCTCCGCGCTCTGGGGAGTACTGTTTTCAAGTGGACTCTCCAGCGAGGAAATATCGTTGAGGGAAAAAGCAAGTTCAGCTTGCAATAGTCTAATACCGTATTTATGGGCTTTCTGGCTGAGAGTTTGTAGCCGGGGACCGTCGGTCCCGCATGACGCAAGTGCACTGATCACTCCACTATAGGCTTTTGCTCCGGTGAGCAGCAGATCGTTATCATCCGGATTGGATTCTATCAGGGAGTCGATCATCAGGAGATAAGATGAGGCGCCATCGCAGACAAGTTCAACATCACTTTGACGTTGCAGGTTGCCAACGGTAGGTTCAATGATCGCATTGTTCAGCAATGTGGTGCAAGAGAGTAGGGTAAAACTAACAAGGAGAGTGAGCGGACAAATAGTGATTTGGATACATCGTCCCAAATGTTTTGCTAAAATTGAAGCACTCATAGAAGTTTTCCAACCTTATGTTTCGTAGCCATTTTCCTTGCAAAGTAAATCTTTACGCGTTTGATCTAAATCATGAGCTATCATTTCTTTGACAAGGTTCTTAAAACTAGTTTTAGGGGTCCAACCAAGATTATTTTTCGCCTTTTGGGAGTTCCCGAGAAGGTTTTCAACTTCTGCTGGACGATAGTACTGAGGGTCAACACGAATAATAGTTTGTCCCGGTTTTATTTTGCATTTCTGTGCCAAAGATGAGTCTATCTGTTCGATTATTCCTACTTCGGTTTGGTCTTTGCCGTGCCAGCCAATCGTCAAACCAAGCTCTGAAGCAGCAATCTCAACAAAGGATCTCACCGAGTGTTGTACCCCCGTTGCAATAACATAGTCATCAGGAAATTTCTGTTGTAGCATCAGCCATTGCATTTCCACATAGTCACGGGCATGCCCCCAGTCTCTCTTGGCATTAAGGTTACCAAGGTACAGGCAATCTTGAAGTCCAAAATATATCCTCGCAAGGGCCTTGGTAACCTTTCGTGTAACAAAAGTCTCTCCCCTTCGTGGTGATTCATGATTAAACAGGATGCCATTACATGCAAAAATATCATAAGCTTCACGATAGTTGATCACGGTCCAGTATGAATAGAGCTTCGCAATTGCATAGGGTGAGCGAGGGTAAAAAGGTGTTGTTTCAGTCTGGGGACTTTCCTGGGCTTTACCAAATAGCTCAGAAGTAGAAGCATGATATAATTTTGTTTGAGAAGTAAATTTCAAATTACGTATTGCTTCTAGAATTCTTAAGGTGCCAATAGCATTGATATCAGAGGTGTATTTGGGCTCGGCGAATGAAAATGACACATTGGATTGTGCGGCTAAGTTGTAAATCTCATCTGGTGATATGGCTGAAATCAGAGTTGTAAGACGCGAGGAATCTGAGAGATCACCAGAATGCAGATGAATTTTCTCTCCACGCTTCCGCAGTTTTTCCAGGAGTAGATAATTTGGGTTGTTTCGATTGTTAGTACTTACACGAACAATTCCATGAACATGATAGCCTTTTGACAACAGAAGCTCTGTGAGATACGAACCATCCTGTCCGGTGATACCTGTTATTAATGCATTTTTTGACATTGTGAACGAAGGTTGGAATTGGAAAATGTAGAAAACCTGTAGAAATAGAGTTATAAACGCTCGTTTCTAAAAGGTATTTAACTATCTGTTTCCTCTGAAAGATAATAATGTCTATTAATAGCACTGAAACTTTGATAAATCGAGTAAAACAATAGATCCAGATAAAATAATACAGGGTGCATATTATTCTCTGCTCAGCCAAGTATGATCAAAAACGAATGCAACGAATGTGGGCAGGTATAACCACACCCGTTAATTCCATTGTATATTTACTGGACTGAAAGAGTAGATTGAGATGATGGGGGGAAGTTTAAAGGAAAGTCCAAAAAACAGCTTGTAACTGCAAGCTTTGGTTAATTAGCCATTGGAAACATAAAAAAAATATTGGTTAAAAGCTGTTGTGAAAAAGACAAACCTTGACTGATTTCGATGTTTTAATTGATTAATTGGCAATATCGAATGAACCGTAGTAGGCAGTAATTACTGATGATTAACTTCGCAAGTGAGATGTTTTGGGCCCTTTAGG
>QZLB01000167.1 GCA_004796425.1 Desulfobulbaceae bacterium
CCATTACATCTGTTCAAAGACGGCCGAAGCCTTGACCAGTTCAGCATCAATCACTTCATCGGCCCGGCAATAAAATTCCAGCTGCCAACAAACTGCTCTGCAGATGATCAGGTGGCGCTCTTTAACACGCGAAAAAGTGAACTGGCAGAGGCGGACTTTATCCTGATCCAGACCAACTGGAGTGATAATTGGGGAAAGGCACGTTATTATGCCGACTTTCCGGTTCTGTGCCATGAGGTGATGAGTCTGCTTATCGCCCAGTCACCCAAAGGTGTCGGTCTTGACGCCATATCCGCTGATCCTGTCGATACGACACGTTTTGAAAACCATCGGAGACTACTGGAAAATGATATTCTGATCATTGAAAACCTGACCAATCTCTCACTGCTCCCCAATTCCGGTTTCTCTTTCTCCTGTATCCCACTCAAGATTAACAACAGTGATGGTGCGCCCGTTCGAGCAGTGGCATCCATTGAGACATAGATCGAGATTATTTGGTTTCGCTCAACAATAATTTGCTTGACCATTGCTACTTTTTTGGATAATCCCTAACACACAAGGTTGTCATTGCGACACAAGAGGGAATCCTGTGCAAATCAGGAACGGGCCCGCCGCTGTAACCGGGGACGTATTCTGCAAAAGCCACTGGCAGAGCATGCTGGGAAGGTGCAGAACAACGGTAGATCCGGAAGTCAGAAGACCTGCCTTGTAACAAAGCACGTAACATCCTCGCGGAGTTGGGATGTTGGTCTGCGTCTGTGGTGACAGGGCCCCCGGACCAGGAAACTGGATTCGGACAGGAACCGTATCCCATACCTTTTGATAAAGGAGACACCATGGACCGACGGGAAGAAACTCACACCAAGCAATGTTTACTCACCACCAGAGACTGGGACACCTACCAGACCATTATGCGCACCTGCATCAATCCAGCGCAATTTCAATCGCCTGATCCCTTGGAGCAAGCACCGAATAAGGTGATCCCCACTACCAATAAATCTTCGACAATTAACACTCATTAACTCAAGTGCTTACCCCTGGGACCCTTATGGAATTACTTTTCCATGGGGGTCCTGACTGGGACTGCCAAGACGTTCATCCAGGTACTCGACTGTATTGCCATCACTGATATGCTCCAGATGGTGTGCCGTCGGGTGGAGTTCTTCTTTGGGCGTACCGATGGTTTCCAGATACGCTTCCCACAAACGATGCGCTCTGAGCACCTTATTGGCCTCGGCCAAACCTTTGTCAGTGAGCAGATAACCGGTCGATGTTTGCTCGATAAATCCTTCATCACCCATATACTCAAGTGCCTTACGGATTCCCTTGCCACTTTGCACATATTGACGGATCACCTCAAGGGGAGTGTCCTTTTCGTAGCGAAGGATGGTGGTGAGAATATCTTCAACAACCTGTTGAGGAACGAGTTTTCGTAGTCGCATCCAGCGTGCCAACAGACCATATTTGGGGGCAACAGCCAGCACCACCAGAAACTGCAGGGTACAGAACAGCATGATTGCACCACCCCCAGCCGAATCGAGCCAGACGCAGAGATAAAGTCCTCCGATAACACTGGTCACGCCAAACAGAGCCGACAACATCATCATCCGGTCAAGCCGGTCAGAAAGCAGATAAGCGGTTGCCGCAGGAGTAATCAGCAGGCCGACGACCAGAATGACCCCGACCATACTCACCGCGCTCACCACCACAAGCGATACACAAGTCGTGAGCACATAATCAATCAATAACACCGGCAAGCCGATGGAAGCCGCCATCACCGGGTCAAAGGTTGCGAGTTGAAAATGCCGGAAAAATAGAATCAGGATCGTCAAGACAAAAGCCGCCACCAGGGCACTGACCCAGAGGTCGGTATCGGCGACACCCAATATATCGCCCATGATGAAGTGCATCAGGTCGATATGGATGTAATGCCGAAATATAGAAACCGCCACTACTCCCAGGGCAA
The DNA here is from genome assembly GCA_004796425.1 of Desulfobulbaceae bacterium. Classification (GTDB taxonomy): domain Bacteria; phylum Desulfobacterota; class Desulfobulbia; order Desulfobulbales; family Desulfocapsaceae; genus MADRE3. Next base: position 1,967 of record QZLB01000167.1, read on the forward strand.
ATATCCCGGTGTACATAATACCGATGGCCGTATCCTCCTTGACACGGGAAATGCGGGATACAAAGCTGATCAATGCCACCGTCGCGATCGCCGCCAGTAATGAACCCAGCAACATCCCCGGGGCATGCGCTTCGGCACCAAACAATAGCTTCATTACGAGATAACCGCCAGCGACACCGGCAATCATTGCATGGGAGAGTGCATCTCCTAAAAAGGCCATGCGCCTCAACACGACCAGGCAACCGACCACACCCGCCACAATCGCGACAATCGTCCCCCCAATCAATGCCTTCTGGAAGTACACTTCACTCAAAGGGGCAATAAACAATTCATACATTATTTCTCCCCTCCTTTGATGATATCACTGAAAATTCGCAGTTTTCCTTCATACACCTTACTGAGCAATTCCTCGTTCAAGACCACCTGCGGTGTGCCATACGCGTACATTCGTTGCTTGATCAGGATCAGTTTATCAAAGTACTCGGCTGCCGTGGAGAGATCGTGATGGACGACAACCAGTGTCTTGCCGGATTTTTTTGCCCGCTCTAACACGTCCAGAATCGCTCGCTCAGTTGCGGCGTCCACCCCTGCAAACGGCTCATCAAGCAGGAGAATATCGCTACCCTGAGCCAAGGCTCGGGCCATAAACACACGCTGCTGCTGCCCGCCGGAGAGTTCTCCGATCTGCCGATCACCAAAATCCTGCATCCTTACCATTTCCAGGGCTTCAGCAGCCGCTTCACGGTCGACCCGACTTGGGTTGGTATACCAGGGAATCTGTTGGTAGCGCCCCATCAGGGCAACTTCGCGGACCGTGATAGGGAAATCCCAGTCGACCGCGCCACGCTGAGGGACATAGGCAACTTCTCCCTTGGCCTTTTGGGCGCTCTTGCCATTAATTTCAACTGAGCCAATATCTGGCTTAATAAACCCTAAGATGGCTTTAATAAAGGTCGACTTCCCGGCACCATTGGGGCCAATCACTCCAACCAGTTGATCCGGCTCTATGCCAACACTCACATCAAGCAGCGCCGGTCGTGCATGATAACTTACCGTCAGATGTTCTACCGTGATTACTGCAGGCTTATCAATGGTCATGCTGGTCGCCCTCCTGGTCCTGATAACTGAAACTGACACTGCCGGACACCAGCGCACCACCGTCACCCCAGACAGTCTGATCAACAATCCCGGTGAGCCCTTCAAACAATTGCAGCCTGATACCATGATTGAGCATGCTCTCAGAGACGGGTGGGCTCGCCTTCACAAACAACTCATTGTTACCTTGCAAAACCCCCTGAATATCTGTGAGAGTTACCGTCTGGCCTCGGCTCAGATCACCCGGTGGAAGCTCAAGCATACTGCCATTGAGTTTGATTAGCAGATTGCGCTCACCACTATTGTCCCCAGTGGAAAGGGCAAAGGGATCCGGCTCGGAGGAGAAGGTCGAGGTGATCTGCAGAGAAAAACTCCGATCTACCCGCAAATCAACCACCTGTGTACTTTCAAGCTTACCGAGTCGTGCATCACGGTTCTGTACATAGAACCATAGGCCACCGACAATGACCAGCCAGATCAGACCGACCAGAACGAATCTCATGAACGAGTTTTTCATCTCAGTGCATTCACCATTAGTAGTACATTTTCCCTCATCATGCCAATATAGGTTTCACCGGCACTTCCCTCTGGTCCCATGGAGTCTGAATATAATTCTCCGCCGATGGCAACGCCGGTTTCCTTGGCGATTTCCCGAATCTGTTTCGGGTTGACTGAAGTCTCAACAAAAATGGCCGGGGCTCCGGACTTCCTGATCGAGTCAACCACCAACCTGCGTCGCTGAGGGGTCATTCCTCCCCCAACCTCAGCACCGGTAGACCAGCCAACAGGGGCGATGGAGAGGAAATTGTTGTTGGCATTAAACTTATATTCGGTGCAGAAATAATTGAATGCGTCGTGGGTGGTGACCAGAATACGCCGCTCAGTCGGAATGAGGGCAACCTGCTCCCTCACCCACCCGTCAAGCACTCTAAGTTGCTGCAGAAAGAGCTTCGCCCTTGCCTCGTACTCCCATTTTCCATCGGGATCTATCTCGCTGAGCCCCCTGGTAATATTGCTTACATAAACCGTAACATTGCGTGGTGAAAACCAGGCATGTGGATCGGCTACCATTTCCCCTTCTTCCTCAATGGACAGTGGTTGAACGCCATTGGTTGTCGTCACAATCGGCTTTCCTGCATCCTTGGCCAGAGTCGTCATCCAGCTTTTGCCTTCAAGGTGCATACCATTTTCAAGACAAAGATCTGCACCGAGAACAAGTTGCACGTCATCTGGGGTCGGCTGGTAGGTATGGGGGTCCGCTCCCGGTGCGAGAATCGAATGAACAATCATTCGGTCGCCTGCAATCTGCCGGGCAAAATCAGCAATTTGGGTAGTTGAGGCGACGATTGTCTTCGGGTTGTTTTCAGCCACAACCGTTAGGGGAATAGAGCACAATGCCAGGATGCCCAGCAACCGAACGAATCTTTCGAACATCTTCAACTCCTATTGGGTAAGTGATGAATAGGCGATTTCTAAGACTGTCCCTCTGTCTTTGGAAAACAAAAAGCCCTCAATCTCTATTACTCAGAAGAACCCTAATCTTCAACTGCTAATAATTATTAATCATAGTCATAACTCCTGCAAGTCATCCACTCAATTAGCTATCATAAAAAGAAAGACTATCTATCCTTGAATTGTTCCATCTTTGTACACCGTGCGGTGTGAAAATCGTCGTACCCCCGCTTGCTGCTTGACGGATCTCATTGTTTGGGTAAATCTTGGAGTTCACCCGTGCCATACCATGCCAGTTGGGTGAGCTTCAAAGTAATCTATTTGCAATCACTGCTTTTTTTAGTTAAATAGAACTGAAACGAGGCCGTACACCGCCCGCAGCGAATGCACATATCGCGGCATAACCACTTTCTACGGGATCACATTTTATTATGGCAAAACCACTGATTAACTGCCCAAAATGTAAAAAGAAAATCACCAACAGGTTCGAATGTCGAAATTGTGGCCTGATTTTTGACCGTTACTTCAAGGCGGAAGCCCGAAAACAAGAGATCGAAAAAAAACGTGCCGCGCAAAGAGCGAGAATCACCAGAATCTTCTCAGTGATACTCGGTTTGATCGTGGTGGTTGGGGCGGCCGGTGCTGGCTATTATTATTACCAGAACCAACAAGACTCTCCAGCGTCGAACCTGGTAGCAACTACCACTACACTGCCAGCCACAGGGCAGGACGAGCCTCTCGCAGATTCTGATGAAGCGATTATTGCAACCGTGGCAGTACAAAGTCCCTGGGGTCGCGGCACCGGTTTCTTTGTTGATGAAACCAGGCTGCTCACCAGCAATAATATTATTACCTTTGATGCAGACCAACTCGAGAGCGACCGGCAGAATTATGAAGCGTTCAAAACCCAGTTTGAGGAAGCTAATGCCAATCTGAATAGTGCCAAAGAGCGATATGAAAGCATGGCTGACGGACCTGAAAAAGAAGGGCTCCTGGAAATAATCACCGATGGTGAGCAACAGGCACAAGCCGCAGAGCAAGAGCTGGCAAGATTGGAAAGCATATACAGTGACGCGGAAAGCCTCACTGACAATCCAGTTATCACCATCACCTTCTCGGATGGCACAACTCAAGAGGTTGAAGCAAACACAATACAGAACAGTCAGGAACTAAACCTGGCGATGATCAGTGTCTATGGTATTGCCGTTGAACCTTACCAGATTGCCCCTCCCGGCAGTGTCTTGGAGGAGGGTGAAGAGTTGAGGATCGTCGGGCCGAGCCGCACTACGATTTCTACCAATTACACCGGTACTACCAATCTTCCTGAGTTTTCCGGATCTATTCTGCTGCTTGGTAATTCGTTCAGTTCGTCATACAGCGGAAGTCCGGTAGTCGATACTGAAGGATTAGTCCGGGGTATCGCATTTTTTTCAGCAGATGCGCCTGCTGGAAGTGGTACCGCTATCCCGGTTGATATCGCAGCCCAGGAGTTTAATTTCTAATCAACAGGTTTCCTGCTGAGTGCGGCTGATAATCTCCTCCTGGTGATCACGATCCAGGTTAACAAAGTAGTCGCTGTAACCCGCCACCCGCACCAGCAGGTTTCGATATCCGTCCGGCTCTGCCTGAGCCTTTCGCAAAGTTTGGGTATCCACAATATTAAACTGGATATGATGGCCACCAAGCCGAAAGTAGGTTTTCACTAGAGCTGCCAATTTCTCAAGTGACCGATCGGTTTTCAGAATATCTGGCAGAAAACGCTGGTTCAGCAAAGTACCTCCTGATTTTATCTGATCCATTTTGGCCAATGATTTTATTACCGCCGTCGGACCGGACCGGTCAGCCCCGTGTGAGGGTGAGGTACCATCTGATTGCGGCAAGCCAGCCTTTCGGCCGTTTGGTGTAGCGCCCAGCATTTTCCCGAAATAGACATGACAGGTTGTTGAGAGCATATTGAGGTGATACCCGGTGCCCTTGGTATTTGGTTTCCCATCGATTGCCGCAAAGAGAGACTGATAGACCCGACGCATCAATTCATCGGCACGATCGTCATCATTGCCAAAGAACGGGGTGCGATTCCACAATTTCTGACGCAGTACTTCAGTCTCTGAAAAATTTGTCGCAAGCGCCTCGAGCAACTCTGGCCAGCTCACCTCACCGCTGTCAAACACATGGGTTTTAATGGCCGAGAGACTGTCGGTTATGGTTCCAATACCACAACATTGAATATAGTTGGTGTTATACCGGGGACCACCGTCATAATAATCTTTTCCTTTAGTAATACAGTCTTTGATCACCACGGAAAGAAACGGGGCCGGGGAATATTTGGCATACATCCGCTCGATGTAATTATTCACCCGTATTTTTAATCCAATGATATGATTCAGCTGTTTTTCAAAGGCTTGATAAAAATGGTCAAAATCTGAAAATGATTGTGGCTTGCCGGTACTGATCCCCACCAACTCACCCGTCAGCGGGTCTACACCATCATGTAAGGTAAGCTCCAGGATTTTCGGTACATTCAGGTACCCGGTAAGGATGTATGCTTCTTTCCCAAAGGCTCCGGTCTCTATGCAGCCGCTGGTACCACCTTCACGAGCATCTTCAAGACTTTTACCCACCCTGACCTGCTCCATTACCACCGCATCCGAGTTAAAAATTGATGGATAGCCATAGCCTTTTCTGATCACCTCCAACGACTTCTGCAGGAAGCGGTTCGGGGTTGTACTGCTGATATGGACACTTGGCTGAGGTTGCAACAAATGTAATTCATCGGAAACTTCCAGGGCAAGATAGGACAACTCAGAAGTCGCCTCACTGCCATCAGGCTTTACACCACCAAGGTTAATTTGAGTGAAATCATTGTAGGTTCCCGACTCCTTGGCAGTCACACCGACCTTGGGAGGCGCCGGATGATTGTTGACTTTGATCCACAGGCAGGCAAGGAGCTCTTTGGCACGCTCCCGGGTTAACGTACCATCCACCAAACCTTTATCATAAAACGGCAGCAGATGCTGATCAATATGCCCCGGGGTCATCGCATCCCACCCATTCAATTCCGTAATGGTGCCAAGATGTACAAACCAATACATTTGTATCGCCTCGTGAAACGTGGACGGAGCGTACGCTGGAATACGCTCACAGATCTGTGCAATCTCGAGCAATTCCTGACCACGCTGCGCATCCTGTTCCTGAACTGCCATTTCCCGGGCGAGTAGCGCATGCCGCTGAGCAAAGGTAATGGCTGCCTGGCAACAGATTTTCATTGCCTTCAACTGTTCGTAGCGATCTGCAGCAGACCCGTCATCCTGGTAATCCAGCCTTCTGATGGCTGTCTCAATCCGCTCGATATAGTCATGCATTCCATAGTGATAGATCGATCCGTCCAGGGCGGTGTGTCCCGGGGCACGCTGTTCCATAAACTCGGTAAAAAGACCTGCACGGTACGCTTTCTGCCAGTCATCAGGTACTTCAGTGAAAATGCGATCCCGCATGGACCGACCTTGCCAGTAAGGAACCACCCGCTCCGCGTAGATCTGAATATCAGCTTCCTCTATGCGATAAGGAGCCATTTCCCGCTGGTTGAGAATCTGCAAATCCTCTTTTGAATGACAGGTGAGCTCAGGGAAGGTTGGTACCGCACGTGGTCGGGGACCTCGCTCTCCAACAATCAGTTCGTCATCACCGATGTATATCTGTTTCTTTTCGCACAGGTAGTTGAAAAATTGTGCGCGCATCACCGGAATTGAATATTTGCCATTATGCTCCTGGTAAAATTCAGTTTCAAGCAGGGCCCGCTCTATTGAAAGTGTTGGTGTCTGTGAAAAACTTTGATCACGCAATCGCGCAATTCGATCATTCATATTAACCTCCAACCTGTACTTCAAGTCCACGCAGTCGAAAGGCTTCGACAACTGCAGTTATTTTCTGTTGATCTGGTATCCCGATATCTGAGCCTGCATATTGCAAACCGAGTTTTTGATATTTCCGACTCCCGGTTTGGTGATACGGTAACACATCGATCCGGGTGACCGACTCTAATGCTTCAACAAAGGCTGCCGTTTCCCTGATATTTTCATCACCATCGTTAAACTCAGGGATCAACGGGAACCGCAACCGTATCTTCTTGTCCATCTGGACCAGCATTCGGATATTTTCATGAATCGTTGCGACCCCCACCCCGACCGCTTCCTGATGCGCTTCTTCAGACATATGCTTGAGGTCTACCATAAATAGATCCGTATGTTCTGCAATCGATTCGACAACCCGCCGATCGGCAAAACAACTGGTATCCACCGCTCGATGAATCGAGTGATTACCGCACCCTTCCAAAAGTGCCTTCAGGAACTCTGGCTGGAACAACGGCTCACCTCCCGAGAAGGTTACCCCACCTCCAGATTCTTCATAAAACGGCAGATCTTTGAGTAGCTGAGCCATCACCTCTGGCACGGTAACCTGCACACCTGTCGATTGACGGGCCAACGCTGGACACGCATCAACACATGTCAAGCAGAGTTGGCACCGTCCCAACTTTTCGTTTTGTCCCAGATTTACAGAACCAAGGGCGCCATGCGGACAAACCTCAAGGCAGGTTCCGCACTCAATACATTTCTCCCGATCATGAACAACCAAAGAATCAACATGTAACCCTTCCGGATTATGGCACCACCGGCAACGCAGTGGACACCCCTTCAGAAATACGGTTGTCCTGAGATTCGGTCCATCATGCATCGAAAACGGTTTGATCGCAAAAACAACTCCACCACTCTTCATACCGATTTATAACATTAAATCTTATTATTAAAAACAGACAATAAATCGAATCCATACAGAAGCTGCATTATCTCTTTTCCTTTTTACTATAATGTGCAATAATTTAGACACTTAGTCACGAAACTCAAGCCGAACATACAGGAAAAACCGAATGGCGACGAAAAAATCTCTCATCGATAACGAACTGATGAAAGAAATTATCACCATCAGAACTGACACCTTGTTCAGAATGCTGGAGCAGGAAAAAATCGGATATTTTCCTGGTGCCGACGAGGAGGGAGCCACCGGTCGCTATGATAATAAAGGCGCCATTTTTATCCCGGGCGGGTTGGTCTATCAGGATGTTGATGAGCGCTTTATTCGCTACGAATCTTTTGGCAAGCTGAGCGGCGGCGAATTTCGCCAAAAAATCCGAGAGGCAATGCGGTATGACAATGCCACCCTACTCTATCCCGATGGTATTGCTGCCAGTATCAACCTCGATGGAGGCTTTTTTTCCAAAGCTGCCCGCAGGATCTACACCTATAAACGGGCGGCCTATCGCCGGGTAAAACGAATCAGCAACAACAACGCCATCGAAATTACTGCCGATGATATCATCAAATCCCACTGCCCGACCTATTTGAGACCCCCCTACGGGGCACGCACCAGGATCAGTACCTGCATTTCAGTCGGTTTGATTGATCAGCCGATGTATTTTGCCTACAACAAAACTGAATTGAACTTTTCTCATAAACAATCGCAACGATTCATTGATGACCTCGACCGAACCAGAGACCACGCAATTTCCTCCGATGATACGATCTTATACCCACCCTGCATCGTGGTTTGTCATGATACCCGTTACAAAGAAAACAATTTCACCGGGCTCACCAGGATCCTTGGTATCGGTAATTTCGGGGAATTCGCAACCTTCACCTTCGAAGCATATAACAAGCAGCTTTCCAGTGAAATTAAGCGAAAAAAGATATCTTTCTGCGAAGATGACTGGTTTGCCATCCATCAGGGCATACCAATCTATGGTATCCTCAGGATATACGCCAGGACTAATCCAGGAAAACGCTCAAAGCAGTACTCCATGCATGTGATCTCGCCGGAAGATGATATCGGACTTAATCTCCAACGGCCACCGGGTCACGGATGTAATTGCGATTAATCATCGCTGTATCAGAGCTCAATTACGAGCCATCATCGAGCCGGGGCGGCACCATCTCCCACATCAGCAGACAATTGACATCATAGATATCACTTCGCCTGGGTTTTATGGTAAACTCCTCAACGACAACCCGTTGCGGATCATACTGCTCAGCCAGCTCACTGATTGCCTCTTGTTGCTCCAGCTGAAGATCTGCAATTTCCTGCTGAAGCTGCTCGATCTTTTCCTCTGCCCGACGTACGTCATCTTTTTCCCGAGCCATTTGCCCGGCTTTTCTAATACCGCTGGCGGTCCGTGAAATAGTCGAACTGCTGATCGCTTTTCTACCCAAAAAAGCTCCCAGAACTGCAGAACCAATGGCGAGCAATGTATCCGCTTTCTTTGCAGAAACGTCACTCTTTTCTTTTTCTACCCGATGTAATGCCGTCTGTAATTTGCTTTCCAACCGTTCATGTTTAATCTGAAATTTCTCCATAAGCTTCTCTGCAGCCGCCTCTCTTCGCTCACGTTGGACTGCGCTAATGCGGGCAGAGAACTCGGACGGGAGTTCACCCGGACGAGACTCAAGCTTCAGTTTCGGTGCCCGAAGCAGGACCAACCGCTGCTCCTGATAGAGCAGATCTGCATATTCCTTTTCAAAATGTTTAAACGATTTCAACTGACTGAAATTACCAGGCAGCGGGTAATACCGGCTTTTTGGCACTGCTGAATCCGACAACGCTCCAGACAGTTGATACGCTTGAGCGTCATCTCGCCAGTTAATCGACCCAACGGAATTATCGAGATAGACACGACTGCCAATTTCTTCTACCTGATCGATATTTCTGCGCGCATTATAGAACCGGACCTTAGCCGAGCAAACGAGCCACGGTTCAAAAATCATCTCCGGTGCCGCCACCGGTACGGTCAGGTATTTTTGTGGCAATGTCTCACTCAGAATGGGCTTATCCCCCGCTCCTCCATGCTCCAGCTGTTCCGTGGCGGAATCCTCCGAGTGCGTCGACACACCCATTTCTCCGGCGTCTCCTTTGATTTTTTCCAGATCATGGATGGATATCGGGCCTTTCAAATAAGACATGACCCATCGAGTCTCGAACATTTGCGGTTCATTGAGATGGGCCGATTTAAGGAAAAACTGCCGACTCTTCATGTTGGTCAATGCGTTTCGCACCGCTGTCTTATCAATGGACCCCTTACTGGCCCCGACGATACCATCGAGCACTTTGTTCTGATCTTGGCTCGTCTGGAGTCTACCGATGAACCAGGTACCGATATTAGAGAGTCCTTTGTAATCAAGATCTACCGGGTTCTGGGTAGACAATACCACACCCAGGCCATAGGCCCGTGCCTGCTTGAGCAGGATCATCATGGGCTCTTTGGAGGGAGGATTTGAAGTGGGAGGAAAGAAACCAAATATCTCGTCCATATACAAGAGTGCGCGAAGCGTGGAAGTCCCCTGTTGCCGACGCATCCAACCAACCAGCCGGTTGAGCAGCAGGGTAACAAAAAACATCCGTTCGGACTCTGAGAGATGAGCAATTGAGAAAATTGAGGTCCGTGGTTTTCCATCATTACCATAGAGCAGTGCCTGGATATCCAGCGGTGGCCCTGAAAGCCAGGATTCAAATGACGGACTGGCAAGAACGTTATTGAGCATCATGGCAAGTTTCATGCGGTCCGACTGGGGAAAAAAACTGGCCATGGGGAAGACCCCGACTTTCTCAAATGGTGGGTCAACAATTTTTCCGATCAACGTCTCTAGATCGACATCTTGACCATTACGCCAGTGGTGCAGGAGTATGGAGCTCAGCAGGATGTGCTCGCGGCTGGTCAGCGGGTCTGCCTCCAGACCAACCAAAGAAAGCAAGCCGGTGACCGAGGCACTCACCATTGCATTCAAGGTGTCCAGATCATCGAGAATCTGCTGATCTGGTGCTTCAAAACCGGACAGGATCGACACCGGAATTCCGTTATCGCTCCCCGGGGTATAAATCGAGATCGCTGCTTTATCCTGCAGCTGCTGCAGACGCTCCTTGCCTTGGCCCCAGGAGGCGAGCCCATGTTGCCAATTACCTGCAACTTCCCTGGCATATTCAGCAACTGCCAGGTTTTTCCTGGCTGCATCAGCCGGATCAAGCCATGGTTCGAAATCTTCGGGTCTGAGTTGAGGAAAAAGCAGGGCCAGATTTGCCATGTCACCTTTGGGGTCAATAATAATCGAGGGGATATCGTCCATCATCGCCTCCTCGATCAGCCCGATTCCCAAACCGGTTTTCCCACTGCCGGTCATACCTATGATTACAGCGTGGGTGGTCAAGTACTTGTTCTTGTATAACAGCGGTGATACTGTTTCCTGACCATCAAGCGTTTTGCCCAGATAAAGCAGCCCCAGTTTTTCATAGTGTGTAGAATCCATCATTTATCGCACCCCCTCAGGTGATCGTTATCTGTTGCAGCTAAGATAATCACGCACCCATTTGATTAGCAAGAAATTAACGAGATTTCGAGTCATTCAAGAATAATTGTCTGAGCAAACATCTTTACTTTGAACAAGCACCGGGAAGTGGTTATAGTGGTCAGCATGTTGTCAAATCGACTGATCTGAGCGAGATCAATTATGATTGTCCCAAGAGTCAACAAAACGGATTTCGAAACTTACAGCCATTCAGATATAAAACGAGTGAAGTGAGTAATCAGCAAGCTCCCCTGCAGAGAAAAAAGTTTAATAGGCGCACTGCCCTGGCCATTGGAGCCATCTCCATTGCAGCTGGGGTCGGCGGTTATATAGGGTTTTCACCAAAGAGTCGGACTACCGAGTTCAAGCAGGCCCAGCCGATGATGGGTACCATTGTCAACCTGACCGTCTGCGGGGCAGATGAACAGCGATGCCGAGCCGCAATATCGGCCTGCCTGAACAGAATGGAGCAACTCTCCCAGATGATGAGTACGTATGTTCCCGACAGCCCGATCTCTCAACTCAACCGGGCCGGCTCTTTAACCAATGCTCCCCCTGAACTGATAGAGGTTTTCAAACTTTCGCACAAACTGAGTGAGTTGACCGAAGGCGCATTTGACCCGACGGTAAAACCGCTGCTCGGTTTATATCGAACAGTAAAGAAAACAGGGACGATACCCGAAGTCGAGGAAATACAGGAAATATTGAAACTTATTGACTATTCCAAGATAGTCATAGAGAACGAGACAACAATTCGTTATGCGATCCCAGGTATCCAAGTTACTCTTGACGGTATTGCAAAAGGTTATATCGTTGATCAGGGTGTCCGGGTTCTGATGGACAAAGGTTTCCATAATGCCTATGTGGAGGCTGGTGGCGACCTCATGACAATCGGTAAGAAGCCTAATGGCAAACCGTGGAAAATCGGTATCCGCAACCCCAGAAGTGATAACTTGCGCAAGATGGACACTATCGACCTCTCAGATCGGGCCATTGCAACCTCCGGAGATTACCTGCAATATTTTACCGATGATAAACGTGCCCACCACATCATCAATCCCAAGACAGGTTTTTCACCAATCAATACCGCATCCAGTTCGATTATTGCTCCAACGGTTGCCATGGCTGATGGGCTTGCTACCGCCACCATGGTTCTTGGTCCGCAGGCGGCCACTGAACTGGTCGAATCCCTGCCAGATTGTGAAGGTTATTTTTTTGATAAGGAACTGAACAAATATTCTACCACAGGATTTTTTAGCTGAAATGAAGAGTATATCACTCACCAAAGGACTTGATGTTCCGATCGCAGGGAGTCCCGAACTTACCGTGACCAGCAGCAAGACCGTGCGACACGTTGCCTTAATCGGTGATGACTATCCTGGAATGAAACCGACAATGCTGGTGAAAGTCGGTGATAAAGTGCGGGCAGGACAGCCGCTCTTTGAAGACAAGAAAAGTCCCGGTGTATTTTTCACTGCCCCGGGCAGTGGCGAAATAGCCGCCATTAATCGGGGAAAGAAACGAAAGTTTGAGTCGATTATCATCGAACTCAATAATGAAGACCCGCTGAATTTCTGTAATCCTGAATCGAACCCCGCAGAATTAGGCGCTGGTGTACTTCGCGATATCATTATCAAATCCGGGCTCTGGACCTCGTTTCGCACAAGACCCTACGGCAAGGTCCCATCGATTGACACCAACCCGGCCTCACTGTTTATCACGGCGATGGATACCACGCCACTGGCACCTGATCTGGAAGGTATTATCGATTTAGGCCGGAATGATTTCTTAATTGGAATCAACGCACTGCAAAGCTTTGTGGAAACCGCGAACATCTTTATCTGTACCGCTCCGGAACAACAGGCACTTACCGAGGAACCTCCGGGTACGAAACTGGTGAGCTTTGGCGGCCCGCACCCGGCGGGATTACCATCAACCCATATTCATTTTCTTGATCCGGTAAATGAGAGTAAAACCGTCTGGCATATTGAAGCACAAGATGTGATCGGGATCGGCTTTCTACTCCGGACCGGTCGCATACCGATGGAAAAGATCATCGCCCTTTCCGGCTCTGGTGTTACCAACCCGCGCCATATTCGAACCCGCATTGGTGCTTCACTCAGAGAACTTTGCGTCGATGAGACGACAGGCGAGGATCTCAGAGTGCTGAGCGGCTCAGTTCTGGATGGTCGGGAGGCGTGTGACATGCTTGCCTACCTTGGTCGCTATCACCAGCAGCTCTGCTGTATCCCGGAAGGGACCGGCAGACAGTTTTTTGGTTGGCTGCGACCTGGCAATGATCGTTTCTCCGTTACCAGAGCATTCCTCTCATCATTTCTGAAACCTTCGAATATGGTTCTTGATACCGCGGTCTGGGGTGGTGATCGAGCGATTTTCCCATTGGGTACCTATGAGAAAGTGATGCCACTTGATGTCGAACCGATTTATCTGCTGAAAAGCCTGGCATCGGGCAATACTGAAAAGGCAAAAGCACTCGGTTGTCTGGAACTGGTAGAAGAAGATCTCGCACTCTGTTCGTATGTGTGTCCCGGCAAAAACGATTTCGGTCGGCTCCTCCGCCAGACCCTCACCTCCATCGAAACAGATGGATAACCTTTCCGTATGGTTATGAACTCGCTAAATAAATTTTTTCTCAGTCTCAAGCCACATTTCGACAAGGGCGGCCGCCTGGAACGCTACTACCCGCTTTATGAGGCGACGGATTCCTTCTTGTTTTCGACCACCAAGTCGACCCCGGAGGCACCCCATATCCGCGATGCAATTGATCTTAAGCGCATTATGATCACGGTGATTATTGCCCTGATCCCCTGTACGATCATGGCGTTGTGGAACACCGGATACCAGGCGAACAATGCCCTTACAACCCTTGGTGCGATGCCGGAGGGTTGGCGAGGTGCAATCATGTCGCTGGTCGGTATTGACCCTCAGTCGTTGATTTCCAATTTTGTCCATGGTGCACTCTATTTTCTCCCGATTTACCTGGTCGTAGTGATCACCGGCAGTGTCTGGGAATTATTATTCAACCTGATCCGCGGGCATGAGTTTTCTGAAGCCTTTCTGGTAACCAGTCTCCTGCTTCCGCTGACCCTTCCCCCGACGATCCCGCTCTGGCAGGTTGCGATTGGTACAAGTTTTGGGGTGGTATTTGCCAAAGAAGTGTTTGGCGGCGTTGGAAAGAATTTTATGAACCCGGCGCTGGCCTGCAGAGCTTTTATATATTTTGCATATCCCGCCCAGATGTCTGGTGACAAGATATGGGTAGCGGTTGATGGTGTCAGCAGTGCGACGCCGCTGGGAGCTGCTGCCGCCGTGCAGAATGGTGTGCCGACCCAGGCTTTGGACATTACCTGGTGGCAGGCGTTCCTCGGCATCATGCCAGGCTCCATGGGGGAGACCTCCACCCTGGCTTGTCTGATCGGCGCCGCGTTGCTGCTGATTACCGGCATTGCCTCCTGGCGGATCATGCTCTCGATGCTGCTCGGGGCAGTTGTCACCGTCTTCTGTTTTCAGCTTGTTCCCGATCCACCTTCCGCCCTCTATGCACTTCCGGCATATTGGCACCTGGTGATTGGGGGCTTTGCCTTTGGTCTGGTGTTTATGGCAACGGATCCGGTTTCGGCCGCTCAGACCCAGACCGGTCAATGGTTCTATGGTCTGCTTATCGGTTTCCTGACAATTTTGATCCGCGTCGCCAATCCGGCATATCCCGAAGGGGTAATGCTGGCCATCTTGATGGGGAATGTCTTTGCCCCACTCTTTGACTATCTGGTAATTCGCGCAAATATGAAAAGAAGGACCCTGCGTCATGGCTAATGAACATCCTCTAAAACCATTTTATTCGGTTCTGGTACTGGCGTTCGCCTGTTCCGCCCTGGTGGCGATGGCGGCAGTCGGCTTGAAGCCTTATCAGCAGGCAAACAGGTCATTGGATCAGAAGAAAAACATTCTCTCCGCTGCCGGCATTTTCAATCCCGAAGAACCGATTACCGAACAGTTTTCACGGATTGAAACACGCATCCTTGAGCTTGCGACCGGAGCATTTGTCCCCACCGAACAGGTTGACCCGACTACCTACAACCAACTGGAAGCGGCCCTGACTGACAGTATGGGATCAGAACTGACAAAAGAGACAGATCTGGCCGGTATCAGAAGGTTGGAAAATTATTCACCGGTTTACCTGGTAACCAGTAATGGTGAGCTTGAGCAGATCGTTTTGCCAGTCCGCGGTAAGGGACTCTGGTCCACTATGTATGCCTATGTCGCAATCGAATCTGATCTGAGTTCAATCAGGGGGGTCTCGTTCTATGAACATGGTGAAACCCCCGGGCTCGGTGGAGAAATTGCCAACCCGATCTGGCAGGCTCGCTGGCAGGATAAACAAATTTACGGGGAAAGCGGCGACGTTGAACTCGAGTTTGTGAAAAATCGCGACCAGTTCCCACCGGAATCACAAATCCACCTGATTGATGGGATTTCCGGCGCCACCCTCACTACCCAGGGGGTAGATAAACTTATGAAATTCTGGTTCGGAGAACATGGTTTCATGCCGTTTCTCGCCCGGCTAAGAAAGGAGGGGTACACCAATGGCTGAAACAAATAAGGAACTGCTCGTTCGCTCGATTTTCAAGCGTAACCCCATCACCCTGCTGGTACTTGGAATCTGTTCCGCACTGGCGGTAACCGGGCAGATGTCAACCGCTTTTGTCATGTCAATCTGTGTTACGGTGGTAGTTGCCTTCTCTAGTTTAACGATCTCGATAGTTCGATTCCAGATCCCGAATACGGTGCGTATCGGCATTCAAATTATGGTCATCGCAACCCTGGTAATTATCGTCGATCAGATCTTAAAAGCCTTCTATTATGAACTCTCCAAACAATTGTCTATTTTCGTCGGTTTGATTATCACCAACTGTATTGTTATGGGACGGGCTGAAGGGTACGCCATGTCAAACCCGCCCATACCCAGTTTTATTGACGGAATCGGCAATGGACTCGGTTATGGGTTCATCCTAATGAGTGTCGCATTTGTCAGGGAGTTATTCGGTTCAGGCTCAGTGTTTGGTTACGAAGTTTTCAAACTCTCCACCAACGGTGGCTGGTATATTGCCAATGGCATGCTGGTGCTGCCTGCAAGTGCCTTTTTCCTAATCGCACTGATCATCTGGATTATTCGATTTCTTGATCCCGAACAGCAGGAGAAGAGTTAATGCACTATCTTGAAATCATCTTCAGATCCATTTTCATCGAGAACCTGCCGCTCAGCTTTTTCCTGGGAATGTGTACCTTTCTGGCGATTTCCAAACAGGTAAAAGCGGCGCTCGGGTTAGGGCTTGCAGTTCTTGTTCTTACCGCAATTACCGTCCCACTGAACAATGCAATATTGAATCAGATGCTCAAACCAGGTGCCCTGGAGTGGCTCGGGCAGCCGGACATAGACCTCACCTTTCTGGGGTTGTTAATTTACATCGCAACCATTGCCGCGGTTGTCCAGATTCTTGAAATGGTGCTTGATCGCTTTCTGCCAACACTTTACAACACCCTGGGTATCTTCCTGCCGCTACTGACGGTGAACTGTGCCATACTCGGCGCCTCGCTTTTCATGGTTGAGCGGGACTATACCCTCCTGGAAAGCACCGCCTATGGTATCGGTGCAGGCAGTGGGTTTCTGCTGGCAGTCGTGCTGCTGGCAGGTATTCGTGAAAAATGTGAGTACGCAGATCCTCCCGCACCACTGAGAGGATTGGGACTTACCTTCATTACCGCGGGACTGATGGCACTTGCATTCATGAGTTTTGCAGGGATGAGTTTGTAATCGGGAACCAGAACGATACGATTGAAATCAGGAGTATTATTTGAATGAATGAGATCATTTTCGGAGTTTCGATATTTCTCGCCATCCAGTTGGTGCTTGTCACCCTGATCGTCATAACCAAGAAATCGTTATTACCGGATGGGGACGTCACCATCCTGGTAAACGATGAAAAGGAACTGACCGCGCAGCCTGGTGGCAAGCTTCTCACCTCACTGGCTGACCAGGGTATTTTTCTCTCCTCCGCCTGTGGCGGTGGCGGAAGTTGCGCCCAGTGCCGCTGCATTGTCAATGAAGGGGGCGGCGCAATTCTCCCCACCGAAGAATCTTCGATTTCCCGCCGTGAAGCCCGAGAGGGGTATCGGCTCGCTTGCCAGGTACCTATCAAGCGCGATTTAAAAATTGAAGTACCGGCAGAAATGCTTGAAACACGGAAATGGGAATGCGTCGTTGAATCGAACAACAATGTGGCAACCTTTATCAAGGAATTGGTTCTCAAGCTCCCGGCTGGCGAAAATGTAGATTTCAAGGCCGGCGGGTATATTCAAATAGAAGTTCCCCCCCATGTGCTTGATTACAAGAATTTTGACATCGACGACCGCTTTCTCAGTGACTGGACGAAGTTCAAGATGTTTCAATATAAATCCCATGTTCATACCCCGGTTACCCGCGCCTATTCGATGGCCAACTATCCCGAAGAGCACGGTATTATAAAACTTAACGTAAGGATTGCCAGTCCACCGCCTGACGGACCGGACATCCCTCCCGGACAGGTATCTTCCTATATCTTTAATCTCAAACCAGGAGATAAAGTAACCATCTCCGGACCGTTTGGTGAATTCTACCTCGAAGATGGCGAAGAGGAGTTGGTTTATATTGGCGGCGGCGCCGGAATGGCCCCCCTGAGAAGCCACATTTTTGATCTTTTTAAGCGAATAAAAACTGGCAGGAAGGTATCTTTCTGGTATGGAGGTCGCTCACTCAAGGAAGTCTTCTACCGCGAAGAGTTTGAGGCAATGGATCGCGAGCATGACAACTTCACGTTTCATCTTGCGCTTTCTCAACCGCTACCAGAAGATAACTGGGAAGGGTACACCGGCTTTATCCACCTGGTACTCTATGATAATTATCTCAAGCATCATCCAGCACCTGAGGATATCCACTACTATATCTGTGGGCCACCCATGATGCTTGACTCGGTGATGAAAACCCTCGATAATCTTGGTGTTGAGCGCGAGTGTATTCATTTCGATGATTTCGGAGGTTGAACCTGTATGTCTGAACTCCTGGTAGTATTTCTGATCACCGCGCCGCTGCTGATCGGCGCAGCAGCAGTGATCAATTTCTGTAAAAGACGCGTCGCCAAGACCCGCCACCCCTTAAGTGGAATGTGCCATAAAAAAGGTGGTGCAATGTGCACATCCTGCAGTTCGGCACTGTCTGGCAATCAAAAGTAAGCCTCTTTTAACCCTCTCACTGCTTCATACGGTGTACCACAAAAGTCGTGTGGTCACCTTTCTATTGTCTCTCTATCCTCCCTAGCCTTGTACCGGAGCCCGTAAATCCTGCTCATTGGATATTTAGAGCTTCCAAAGTGTTGTGCTCAATTTTTGTTTCCTTTTTTTAACATTTAGTAAATTTTCATGATACCATTTGACATATATATCAATCCACAGTATTGAGTATTGAGCAACAATATCCCAGGAACCAAGGAGTCGTCATGGAAATAGACAAGCTTAATCTTGAAATTATCCGCCACCTGAGAAATGGCCGCAAGTCCTACCGGAAAATAGCCGAAGACCTGGAGATTACCGAAAACACCGTCAGGTCGAGAGTGAATAAGCTGGTCAGCGAAGGAATTTTAAATTTCACTGGAAATGTCGATCCCGACGCGTTGACTGGTCACCGAATGCTTTATCTCGGTGTTAAACTCAGCGACCTGGACCTGGCGCAAAAAGGTGATGACTTTTGCAATTTACCCGGGGTGGTTTCTGCCGCGGTGGTGACAGGAAGATACGATCTGATATTGCAGGTATTGCTCAATAACGACTTTAACCTGCTTGAATTTATTACTGAACACGTTTCACAAATTGAAGGTGTTCAGACCGTTGAAAGTTTTATCGTGTATAAAGGGTACAACCTGAAGGTGCCCTACATTTTATAGGTTCTTAACGCTCAAGGCTGCTGCTCTAAAAACGGCCGCACTCGCTCATGCCCAGAAAAGAGGAGAAACCATGATTGTCGGAATACTCAAGGAAATCAAAGTCGCAGAAAATCGAGTAAGTATGACACCAGCCGGAGTTGAGGTCATGTCGCACCATGGCCACTCAGTTCTCGTCGAGCGGAATGGAGGCTCCGGAAGCGGCTATAGTGACGCTGAATATAAAGCTGCCGGGGCTGAAATCGTTGAAACACCCCCAGAGATTTTCGAACGTGCAGAAATGGTCATGCATGTCAAGGAACCGCAACCATCAGAATACCCGCTGATTCGCCAGGATCAGATTGTCTTTACCTATCTGCATCTCGCCGCAGACGAGGGCTTGACCAAAGCATTGATCAATGCCGGATCGGTAAACATTGCCTATGAAACCATCCAGAAGCGTGATGGATCCCTTCCCCTGCTCACCCCCATGAGCGAGGTAGCCGGTCGTATGGCAGCACAGGAAGGAGCCAAGTATCTGCAGAAACATCATGGTGGCGGCGGTGTTTTGCTCGGTGGTGTACCGGGCGTACAACCAGGCATCGTGGTGGTAATAGGCGGTGGCGTTGTGGGTATCAATAGTGCGAAAATTGCCTGTGGTCTTGGCGCTCAGGTGTACTTGCTCGACACAAATCTGGAACGGTTGCGCTACCTCAGTGAAGTAATGCCGAGCAACTGTTTTCCGGTGATGAGCAACACGCCGACCCTTAAAGATTTGCTCCAGAAAGCGGATCTGGTAATCGGTGCGGTATTGATACCTGGAGCAAAGGCGCCAAAGTTAATCAGCCGGGAGATGCTCGGGTTGATGAAAAAAGGTTCGGTACTGGTTGATGTCGCGATCGATCAGGGAGGCTGCTTTGAAACTTCGCGGCCAACAACCCACGCAGAGCCTGTCTACGAGGTTGATGGCATCGTCCACTACTGTGTGGCAAACATGCCCGGTGCGGTACCCCAGACGTCAACGAAGGCGCTGACCAACGCCACCCTTCCTTACGCCCTGGAGATTGCCAACAAAGGATGGCAGAAAGCCTGTATCGAAAATGATGAGATAACACCAGGAGTCAACGTCATACAAGGGAAAGTGGTCTACCGTGGTGTCGCCGATGCCTTCGGGCTTGACTATAATTCAATGGATCAGTTTCTTTAAAATGCTGATCCATTGAGCAGAAACACACCGCCCCTGAGCCAAACGGGCTGTGGGCGGTTAATAGACGCACTATTTTTGCCAGAGCAGATAGGCCTTGATAAAAGGATCAAGCTCCCCGTCCAGCACCGCATCAACATTACCCATTTCATACTCGGTGCGGTGATCTTTGATCATCCGATACGGTTGCAGAACGTATGATCTGATCTGGCTTCCCCAGCCAATTTCTTTTTTCTCGCCGTGAAGCCCCTGCTGCTGTTCAGCCTGCTTCTCTCGCTCAAGCTCGTAAAGCTGGGACATCAGCATTTTCATAGCCATGTCCTTATTGCGGTGTTGCGATCTTTCATTCTGGCACTGGACGACAATACCGGTCGGCAGGTGCGTGATCCGAATGGCTGAATCAGTTTTATTGACATGCTGCCCACCTGCACCGCTCGATCGATAGGTATCGATCCGTAGATCTTTTTCTGAAATATCCACATCAACGGTATCATCAAGCTCAGGCATGACCATCACGGAAGCAAACGAGGTGTGCCGTCTCCCGCTGGCATCAAAGGGAGAGATTCTCACCAGACGATGAATACCAAGCTCAGATCTGAGGTGTCCGTAACTGTATTTGCCCTTGAAAAAAATGGATACACTTTTAACTCCTGCTTCATCGCCAGGCAGAATATCGAGGATAGTCGTTTTTAATCCCTTTGTCTCCGCCCAGCGCAGATACATCCTCAGCAGGATATCAACCCAATCCTGAGCCTCGGTCCCTCCCGCACCAGCATGGATTGATACAATGGCATTGGAACTATCATGCTCTTCACTGAACATGCACTGCAGTTCGGTCATACCGATATCTGCTTCAATTGAGGAAAGATTCTGTGCAACCTCTTGCTCCGTGTCAGAATCCTTCTCTTCCACGGCCATTTCAAGCATTAACTCCGCTTCCTCAATTTCACCCCAGGTTCGCTCCCAGGTCTCTATAATATCCTGCAATTGACCCAGCTTTTTCTGGGTTCTCTGAGCAACAGCTCCATCATTCCAGAAATCAGGAGCCAATACCTGCCGTTCGAGTTGCTCAACCTCTTCTTTTTTTCTGGCTAAGTCAAAGATGCTCCTTCAAGGCCTGCATACGACCTTTCATATCTTTGAGTCTTTGAAACGTTACCGCTGCTCCTGTTTCTTGTGCCATGCGCTTTCCTGAATAGTTATGATTGCCCACCAAAGTCGGTGTTGAAAAATTTTTCTTTTATGTGCTCATTTCTTTGGCCTGAGTCTCGACCAGATCAGACAGCCAAAGAGGGCGAAAAGAGTCACCATTGCACACGCTGGTGCAAACCGGAAACCCACTCTATTATAAAACGTTCTCTCTGATAATAAAGGTGTTTCCACTATCTGAGCCCAATCCACAAAAAGATCCGAGCGCATAATGATCCGGCCTAGGGGGTCAATCCCGCCGGATATTCCAGTATTAGCCGCGCGAACAGTGGCTTTGCGATTCTCAACGGATCGAAAAACGGTCATCGCCCAACTCTGGTACGGGGCACTTGATTTACCATACCAGGCATCATTGGTCAAATTTATGAAAACATTGGCACCATTTTGCGACCAGGTTCTGCTGATCCATTCGAAAATTGATTCGTAGCAGATCAACACACCGATTCTCATGGGTCCGGTTTCCAGTGTTTTCTCGACCGTTCCCGGGGTAAAATCACCCACCGATTCAACCAACGGTTTAATAAAGGGAAGGTATTCCTGAAATGGTACATATTCACCATAGGGCACAAGCTGAGTCTTGTAGTATGAGCCTAGAAAATCTCCCTGAGATCCTATCAACTGGGCACTGTTAAAATACTCATAGGCCCGCTTCCCATCTTCCCCTGTAACAATATTGTACCATGGTGCACCGGTTAGCAAGGTTATTTCCACTGGTTTCAAGGTCGCAGTAATTCTCTTCAGCAAAGGATCATGTTGAGGATAAAATGGCACGGCCGTTTCCGGCCAAACAACCAATTCCGCGCCTTGTGCATCCAACTCTGTGGTAAGGTTGAGATACTTTTCAACTGTTTTTTCGCGCATCTCAGCGCTCCACTTGAGCTGTTGCTTTATATTGCCCTGGACCACACCAATTAGAGCTCTTGGGGCGACGGCTGTTTTTAACTCTACGTCCTTCCACCGATACCAGCTATAAATAAAGGCCGAATAAATGAGCAGGATCAGAAAAATCCCGGCAAAGAGTCTCTGGTCGAAAGAAAACTTTTTTGAAATCCAGGCGTAGATAACGAGGTTGCAGCTCAGCAGCAAAAAGGTGGCCCCATAATGCCCGGTAATATCAACAAATTGTATCGTTGCCGGTATGGACCATAAACCATACCCGAGATCCATCCAGGGAAACCCTCCAAACGCCCAGGAACGAACCCAATCCATGGCAACCCAACTGCATGGAATGGTTACAAACAACAACCAGCCGGGAAGATATGTGCGCTGCCAGAAATATAAGAGTGAAAAAATCACCAGGTACCCCGCCATATAACAGCAGAGCAGGAGCATCAGGGGGACTGCACCAACCCAGGGTATCCCCCCAAAGGTAACCAGGACCGATACGATCCAGTAAAGCAGGAAAATATGAAGAAAAAAACCGCAAAGAAAACCACGTAACGCTGCAGTTTTTAACGATTTAGCCTGATCGAGCCAAAATAGAAACGGAACCAGCGCGATGGGTAGCAGAAACCAGAATTGGAACTTACCGGGTAACGCAGACCAGAGCAAGAGCGGTGTGAGCAGAAATCCGGAGAGTGTGGATACTACCTTGTTATGGTTGATCACGACCCTTGCGCTTCCCCGGGAGCAACAACAATTTTGACTTTTTTAATTCTCCGCTTTCCTGCAGCATGCACGGTCAGGGTTGCATTGTCCAAAGAAACATTATCTCCCTCAACACCGAGGCGCCCAAGGGAATGTATAATCAGCCCGCCCACTGACTCATATGGCCCTTCGGGGAGTTCAATGGACAGTCGCTCTTCCACATCTTCAATATCAACCTTTGCACGGACCACCCAGGTATTGTTGTCAAGCATTTCAAAATCGTCATCCTCAACATCATATTCATCATCGATTTCACCGACGATTTCTTCGAGAATATCTTCGAGGGTGATCAAACCTCTGACTGCGCCAAACTCATCGGCAACAATTGCCATGTGGGTTTTATTCTTTTGAAATTCTCTCAGCAGATCCCCAATGGGCTTATCTTCGCTGATGAAATATGCTTTGTTGAGATGAGCCCCGAGCCCACTGGTTACCATGTTACTGCGAGCGCACAGTTTCAGGAGATCCTTGGCATGAATAATGCCGACAATTCGGTCTGTATTGCCCTGGTATATCGGGATTCTGGTTAACCCCTCATCAATAACTGCATCGACAATCTCATTAACCGGGGCTTCGACGTCAAAACTGATAATTTCAACGGCAGGGGTCATAATCTCTGCAGCCACCGTATCCCGAAAATCAAAAATGGAATTGATCATTCGTTCTTCAAGGCTGGTAATCAATCCCTGTTCCTCACCCTCTTCGAGCAATTCTTGGATCTCATGCTCAAGCGCTTCAGTGGTATCAGGAGCCTTGCCAAACGGTATCAGGTCGCGCAACCGCCTAAACAGCGAATTATTCTCAGACTGGACCGAAGGAGGTTCATCTTCCTGTGAATTTTCCATTTTATCTTTTATAACATTAAGTTAAAAACAAACGAGACCCGTTTTAGGATACTTGCAACCAGTAGAGTGCTTTTCTTTCGATATGAAGAATTTCTAGGAATCTTTCAGCTGAAAGTCAAGCGTAAAAGCTTCGAAATGCTACTAAAATAGATATCACTGCGATATTGTAATACTTTGCCTTATGTTTTTCTCTTTAAATTCTCGCCGCTCCTTACTATACTAGCTGGTTTCACTAATGATCGAGGTACGGTCGAGAATCACTACGATCCATTCGTCTGACTCGCGTTGTATCAATCACAAAACATAATATTATCAAGAGGTTTAATGTGGAAGGGAAGGTGCTCATCGCCAACAGAGGTGAAATAGCCATCCGCATCATGAATGCCTGCCAGGACCTGGGACTGGAATACGTTGTTGTATACACTGATGCCGACAAAGATTCAGAGCATGTCTGCCTGAATAAAACAGAAGGGGTTGATCAGAACGCCTGGAGAATCACCAGTTACACCGAACCCAACGATATTTTTGCCGTGGCTGATCACACGGGCTGCACTGCCATACACCCCGGTTATGGTTTTTTCTCGGAGGATTTCCGTTTTGCACGCAGAACAACCATCAGAGACCGGCAGCTGACCTTTATCGGGCCAAACTGGGAGGTTATTCGAGATCTGGGCGACAAAATCAACACCAAGCGGGTTGCGAATCAACTGGGAATTCCGACTATACCTGGAACAGATGCGCCGATTTATAACGAAATGGAGGCGGAAGAAATCGCCCTGGGACTGCTTGAGGAGCAACAGGATCACGGTATTGATGATCCCTCCATTCTAATCAAGGCTGCCGCAGGTGGCGGCGGTATGGGAATTGAGGAAGTTAATGATATCAAACACTTCAGAAGAGTCTACCGCCAGCTGCAAAACTACGCCAAACGTCAGTTCGGAGATGGTGGTGTATTGATTGAACAATGTCTCCGGGATTATAATCACCTGGAGGTTCAACTGGTTTGCTCTCAATACAATGAGCGAATCCATTTCAGTTCAAGGAATTGCACGATTCAATCAACCGGCCGACAGAAACGCGTGGAGGCCGCGCCCGGTTTCCATAGTTCATGCTTCGATTATGAATTTGACGAGCAGAAAGTGCTCGATCAGATCGTCAAGTATTCTTTGAAACTGGCCGATCATGTTAATTATGACAACGTCGGCACCTGGGAGTGGATTGTTTCCAGGACAGGCCAGCCCTACCTGCTTGAAGTGAACACCAGGATCCAGGTCGAAAATGACATTTCGGCAAGGATTTCATACCTTAACGGTAAGCAGCCCAACCTGATCAGAGAACAGATACGTCTCGGGCTTGGAGAACGGATCGGTTTTAAACAGAAAGATATTGTTTTTAAAGGGGCCTCGATTGAGCTTCGCATTGTCGCCGAGGATACCAAACGCGGCTTTGCACCCTGGATTGGTTCAATAACCGAGTTTGCCTTTCCCCAGCATGACTGGTCCACCGTTTACAGTCATGTACCCTTTGATCGACCGTATACCATACCGAGTGATTTTGACCCGAACCTGGCCCTGGCACTCATCTGGGCAGACAGTGTCGATGAAGCCAAGCAACGGGCAGCGCAATTCATTGACGAAACACGTATCAAAGGCAAAGATTCAAGCGGTGGACCGATCATCACGAATCTTGACTACCTGAAGGACAACCTTGACCGACTCCTGACTTTTTAAGAACAGGCAGCGATTATAGATCTATGAATGAACAATTAAAAGAGCTCCAGAAGATAGAAGAGCGCATCAACTATCTCCATCAAATCAAGGATTACAGCAATTGGGGCAACCTTGACGGGTTTAAATCGTCATGTGAACAACTGCGGCAAAGTATCTACGACTACAGTGAAGAAAAAGTCGGAAGTGAAATACGCAAGTTGCACGACTCCATCTCTTTTCTTGAGGAGCGGGCTGAAGAACAGCTCACCCCGATGGAACGAGTCAGAATTGTAAGAAATATCCAACGTTTCAGCCTCAAGGACATTCTTGAGAATGTCTACGATGATTATACCGAACTCGGTGGAGAAGAGGATGCGAATATTGATCCGGCCATGGTCTGTGCCAAGGCAACCTTGACCCGTAAGGGAAAAAACAAACCCTACACGGCGACGGTCATGGTAATTGGTCAGGAAACCGGCCACGGAGAAGAGTTTAGAAACGGTGGATCCTGCAAGCCGGAGGGAAATGAAAAAGCACTTCGGTATATGAAAGTTGCAGAAACCGAAGGTATCCCTATCCATTTCTATATTTTCACCCCCGGTTCCTACCCTGTTGAAGAGTATCCCGGAGCGGCCCAGCAGATCGCTCGCAATATATACACCCTGGCCAAACTGAGAATACCTACCGTTTCACTGATTTCAGAGGGGGGGTCTGGTGGTGCCGAGGCCATCGGCCTGTCCGATTATCGAATGATGACCAGTCACGGCTATTACTCCGTTATCTCTCCTGAGGGTGCGGCGGCGATAGAGGGACGGGTCAAGGAGGGTAATAAAGTCCCCCGGGAGCTTATCGAGGTTTGTGCAGACCGGCTCCGACTGACCGCGCTTGATAATCTTAACCATGGTACCATTGATAAGATTATTAAAGAACCACCATTGGGAGCCAGAAGAGACGATTTCGGTTTTTTCTCAAAACTCAGAACGGAAATGATAAGTGCCACTGACCGGGTAGTACTCTCCACCAAAAGTTTTAAATCATTCAGGACCTGGGAAATTGGTAGAAAAAAAGCCAAAACCGAAAGCGGTGAGCTGGAAGTAGAGATCTCATGGGACCTTTCCAAAGACGAAACGGTACGATTACTTCAGCAGCGATCGAAGAAGTATCTGTCGATGGCAACCCATGGCTACATCGGTGAACCGGAAGCGGAAAAATCCTTGTACAGACAGGCCCGGATCCTCAGCGAACATGCCTATTACACCCTGCGCTACGATATCCTGAAAAACCATAAAAGACAGGTCCATAAGGTGCTCAGTGATGTTTCCGGCGAAGGTTCGGTGATGTTCAAGCGAATCAGTGAGCCAATTTATAATGCGATTAATTTCTTGACCACGAGAAGAGAAAAGAAACAGGTTAAACTGATCACTTATAGTGGGAACGGGCAAAGCAGCACCAGCCGGACCGATCCGCTCGAACTCACCGACACCTATACCAGCCCACTGGCCAACGAAGATCGTACGGTTACCTGTCCCAACGCAGAACAACATGGTTGTAAAGACCTCTGGATACCTGATCTCTATGGTGAATTTGCCGGTGTCTGCGAAACCTGTGGATACCATTTTCCTCTGGAATATCAATGGTATCTGGAAAACATTTTTGACAAGGGATCGATCCGCTTTTTCAACTCACACCTTGAGGCTCAAAACCCGTTGGGATACACCGGTTTTGAGAAGCGGTTGCAGATTTCCCGGGATAAAACCCGGAGAAAGAGCAGTAACATGACTTTTACCGCAGAAATAGATGGTATCAAAATTGTCACCACCATTCTCTATTCTGATTTCCGGAATGGTACCGTTGGTTCAACCGAAGGTGAGAAATTTGTCCAGGCCTGCAGGCTCGCGCAGCGCAAAAAGCGACCACTGTTAGCCTATATCCACACGACCGGAGGAATCAGGATCCAGGAGGGTACCCTTGGCGTCGTGCAGATGCCCAAATGTACCATGGCCGTAAGAGAGTATATAGACAGCGGGGGGCTTTATCTGGTAGTTTATGATAACAACTCATATGCTGGACCAGTGGCCTCATTCCTGGGGTGCTCACCCTATCAGTTTGCCATCCGTTCGTCACGCATCGGGTTTGCCGGACCACGGGTTATCCGTGAGACTACCGGGATTGATATTCCACCAGATTATCACTCATCCCGCAATGCACTGAAGCGCGGACATATCCAGGGAATCTGGGATCGACGGGAGTTCAGGAAAAACCTGCACAAATCCTTACTCACCATGGGGAGCCCCAGTCTTTACTACCGCTAAAAATAGCGGCTCCGATACGAGTTACTATCGGAGCCGCTGACTGCAGCCCCACGCAATCATTCCGAAATCACTTTATAACTTAGAACGTAATAATGGTGTATCCCTCTGCCATGTATGGCTCCAGAGATGGGTGCCCCATCATATCCCCATCAACCCTGAGCCCCAGCGCCACGGCATCATCAAAACTTTCCAGTTTCACGGAACATGCCTTACAGACACAATCGATCAGCCCCGCAGCCTTGACCTTTTGGAAGAGCGATCCAAAGGGGGCCTCCGGGTCTTTAAATGCGGATACCAGCTTCACCGCACCACCTTCAATGACGACCTTGACTTCATATCCCTTGCTTTGATAATCAAGCGCATAGAGCAGTACATGGGTAAAGCACATCATTTCAGGGTTGTATGTTACCAGTGCTACTTTCTTCATTTTTCCTCGCTCCTTCTCCATAAATCAAGTTTATCAGTGCACTAACGAGATGACTATTTGTCTTCTCAACAGTATAGTAAGCTGAGCATCGTATCTTGTACCACTTGTTCTTCAAAACGCTCACCACCAACAAAAAACGATATGAAAAACAATCTGGCTCTTCTACTGTACACCAGCCTGCTCTTCATAGGGTACTGCCTGTCCGGTTGTGGACTGCAGAACCAACCTGAACTGCCCATCCTGGGAACGATCAATTCTCCCTATACCTTCACCAACCAGAAGGGTGAGTCGGTCAGCCAGGCGACCTTTGCGGGAAAGGTCTATGTAGCTGATTTCTTTTTTACTTCATGCCCCACTATTTGTCCAATCATGAAAACCCAGATGGCTCGGATCTACAAAGCACTTAAAAATGAAGACCGTTTTCTGCTACTGTCCCACACAATCGATCCGGAACACGATACGGTCGAAGTGCTCAAGGATTATAGCGACCGTCTCAATGTTTCTGCAGAGCGATGGCATATGGTAACCGGCAAAAAGAGTGAGATATACGATAACGCCATGCATTATATGCTGGCGGCGGCTGAAGATGAAAAGGCTCCCGGTGGGTTCATCCACTCCGGCTCATTCTGTCTGGTGGATCACCAAAGTCGGATACGTGGCTTTTATCGTGGTACCGAAAAAGAAGCGGTTGACCGGTTAATTAAAGACATCCATAGGCTTTTAGGTGAAGTTGCCCCGAAATAAACGACTGGTGATCGGATCGGTTGCCGCCCTGATTGTTCTTTTGACTACTGCCACCCTGTTTCTGCTCAACAGAGCTGATTACCGCTCACATGAGGGGCAGGCGATATATCTTGAGCATTGTGGCCAATGTCACCAGGAAGACGGAGCGGGACTCGGGGATCTCTATCCCTCTATTCTTAATAGTCCTTATTTCGCTGAACAGCTCAATGAGCTACCCTGCCTGATCACTCGTGGTATCCGCGGCTCTATCATGGTGTCCGATGGGAGCTACAATATACTGATGCCGCCCATTACCACGCTTGATGACCAGCAGATCATCCTACTGTCAGATTACCTGGTACAACGTTGGGGTAACTCGCATGGGTTCAGTATCAGTGCAGACTCACTCCCTACCAGCCTGACCCAATGTACACCATGAAACTTGTCCCTTACCACAATCTCCTCTGGATCGGTTGCCTGATCATTATCTTCTGTCAACTCTGCGGATGTAGTAATCCCGACCGTCGTAAAAATGAACAACTCAGAGAGGAAATCATACAGGTCCATGACGAGGCGATGGAGAAAATCGGCTACATGTATCAGCTGGAATTATTTCTCACCGAACATCAGAATGAAGCTTCAGACGAATCGATGGCTACAGAATCTATTGCCGCATTGCAGAAAGCGAACCGGGAAATGTTCAGCTGGATGCATGAATATCAATTACTTGCAGTGGGAAAAAATCTTCGTGATGACAATGAATATCGGCTGGTTGAACGACAAAAAATCGGTGATGTCGCGCAACTCATTGACAATGCGATAAACCAAGCTGAATCTCTCAAAGAAGGCATAATCGGCAAAGGTGATTAACCGAAGCGATTTCCTGACTTGCTTTTTCACGGTTGACGCATTCAAGACACTGTGGTTTTCTTTGTCGCTTTATGAATGGATCGTTGTTATTTTTCTCAGCTGGAACACTGGATCGTCTAACAATGGATGTACTCAGGAAATTACCACACCAGCAAACCACTGAATGTATTACTGAGACAGCAGTATTAAGGATGAATTAATGAAAACCATTTTTTTAACAATTATTTCCGGTCCCCATACTCCTGATATTTTATCGGAACTGGCTGCTCACAGTCGGGCCGCTGGAGCCGAGTGGCTAGTGAGTAAATTCATTACGCTTGATGGACATTTCACTGCAATGATGCGGGTAACCATTGATCAGGAGAAGGAAGAAGCCCTGAAGCAATCGCTTGAAGCGCAATTTGCCCAGCTCTCATTTTCCAATATATCAACCCCTTCAGATCAACTTTTGCCCGGCTCAACCGTAATCATGGAAATTGATTGTCTGGACCGGACCGGACTCACCCGAGACATTAACGAACTTTTTGCCTCGCGTGGTATCAGTATTGAAAATATGGAATCCACCCGGCATCCGATCGGTTCCATTACCAGTACCGTCTACTCAACCCGGATTACGCTGTCCGCACCGAAACAGATCGACAGTACAGAACTTGGGCAGCAGATCGAGGCCGGCTCACCACAAGTCAAAGTAAAAATTATATCTGATGAAACGGCAGGCTAACCTCATCAACCGTTTCTGATCAAGGTAGTAAAAGGAGATAACATGTCTAGTAATTTTGGTACGCTGTTTAAAATAGCAACCTTCGGTGAATCCCATTGTAAAGCGGTGGGTGTGGTGATTGATGGGTGCCCTCCGGGCATTCAATTGGGAGAAGACGACATTCAACCACAACTTGACCGACGCAGACCAGGGCAATCAAAACTTACCACGGACCGAAGTGAAAAGGACCGGGTTACGATTCTCTCCGGTACTGAAAATGGTATCACCCTCGGCAGCCCCATTGCCCTGATGGTTAATAACCTTGATCAGCGACCGGGTGACTATGGCGATATGAGTAGTATCCCGCGACCTTCCCACGCAGATTTCACTTACATGGCTAAATACGGTATCAAAGCTTCCTCGGGAGGCGGTCGCTCCAGTGCCCGTGAAACCATAGGCACCGTCGCATCCGGTGCCGTTGCGATGAAAATCCTGAAAGAGCAATACAATCTGGAAATCATCAGTTGGGTAAGCGGGGTCGGACCATTTGCAGCATCGCCGGTTGATCCCGAGACGATTAGTCGGGAGGTAGTCGATCAGAATGATCTCCGCTGCCCGGACCTCAAGCAACTCGAAGAGATGCGACAGTATATCATGTCGCTCAAAGAAGAAGGTGATTCGACCGGTGGGATCGTTTCCTGCGCCATCAGGAATGTTCCCGCAGGGATCGGTGAGCCGGTCTATGAGAAACTTGAAGCCAAACTCGCCCAGGCCATGCTGGCAATTCCAGCGACCAAAGGGTTTGAAATCGGATCCGGATTCGCTGGCACCAAACTGCGAGGATCAACCCATAACGATCCTTTCACTCAAAAGGCAGGAAGACTCGGCACCGTAACAAATAACTCCGGTGGGATACAGGGAGGTATTGCCAATGGTGAAACCATTCACTTCAGGGTCGCCTTCAAACCTCCGGCAACAATTTCCCTGCCGCAGGATACGGTAAATTATGATGGTGAGTCCGTTACCTTAAAGGCCAAAGGACGCCATGATCCCTGTGTGGTGCCCCGGGCGGTCCCCATTGTCGAATCAATGGCAGCACTGGTCATTATTGATATGATTCTCAGGCAGGAAGCACGAAAAGCGCTAAAAACCCTATAAAATGGCAGATCCGGCTTCCGTCAACAAAATTTATAGCGTGTTGCTAACAATCCAGGTATCCTTAGCTCTTTTTGGCTAAAAGCAATTACCCAAAGGAAGTCTGAGAATGGCACATTCCCCAAATCGGCAATTGAGCAATTTAGTGAAAAAACAGACTGCACTCAGCCGTTCACTTGATAAATTGTCCCCACCGGTCGGTCTTCTGCTGCTCATTTTGTCGGTCGTGATTGGTGCGAGTACTGGACTTGCTGCCGTACTCTTTATAAAGCTTATCGAGGTGATACAGAACATCGGCTATCATTCCCTGCCGGAGCTTCTACCATCCCTTGGTAAACTGGTTTATTTTATCGTTCCGGTAATCGGTGGGCTGCTGGTCGGCCCCTTGATCCTTTTTGCCCAGGAAGCGAAAGGACACGGCGTACCTGAAGTTATGCAGGCTTTAATCATCAGAGGCGGGCGTATCAGAGCCCGGGTTGCCGCAGCTAAAATCGTCGCCTCGGCATTGTGTATCGGTACCGGCGGTTCTGCTGGTCGTGAGGGCCCCATTGTTCAGGTTGGCTCGGCACTCGGTTCAAGCCTGGGTCAGGTTTTGCGGCTCTCTGATGAACGCATCAGAAATCTGGTCGGTTGTGGCGCCGCTGCCGGCATCGCCGCTACTTTCAACGCTCCCATTGCTGGCGTTGTCTTTGCCATCGAAGTACTGATGTGTAATCTGCAAGTACGCTCTTTTGGCAATGTGGTTATTGCTGCAGTATCATCGTCAATTGTCAGTCGGATATTTCTCGGTTCACGTCCGGCTTTCTCTGTCCCAATACATTCAATGGTCGCACCGGCATCTCTATTGCTCTACCTTGCCCTCGGATTGATCGCGGCATTGGTAGGGATTCTGTTTATCCGCATGCTGAACCGGGCTGAAATCATTTTTGACAATTGGGATTTTCCACAGGTTTTCAAACCCGCGGTCGGAGCTGCTCTACTGGGGGTGACCGGCGTACTCTTCATGTACCTACCTTCAGCAGAGGGTGCCCTGATGCCCTTTATGTACGGTTCAGGTTTTCACTTTATTGAAGAAGTGATGCTTGGTGGCTCAACCTTCTGGATTTTGCTGCTGTTGGTATTCCTCAAACCACTCGCCACCTCCTTTACACTCGGATCTGGCAATTCAGGCGGTGTTTTCGCTCCCTCACTCTTCATTGGCGCGATGCTGGGCGGTGTACTTGGCATCATTTTTGAAAAATATTTCCCAGGGATTTCCGGTGATGCCGGCGCTTTCGCACTGGTTGGCATGGCAGCCCTGTTTTCAGCGACCGCGCGGGCCCCGTTGACCGCCATGCTGATTGTTTTTGAAATGAGCAATGATTATCTCATGATCCTGCCACTCATGGTTGCCGGTATAACCGCCTGTTATTTCGCCCAGTGGCTGCACCCGGAATCGATCTACACGATAAAACTCGCCAAACGCGGCATCAGATTCTCAGAAGGCCGCGATATGGATATTATGCAGGGGGTCAAAGTTGAAGAGGTGATGCGGACTCGCCTGGTAAGCATCAATAAAGACCAGTCGGTCTCAGAACTCATGGCTCTTTTTCAGGAGACCAACCTGCTTGGCTTTCCGGTGATAGCCGAAGGGAAGAGACTCTGGGGAATCATCACCCTGCAGGACGTCCATCGAGCTCAAGCCGAAGATAACTTCAACCCAAGAGATCTGAAGGTGGCCGACCTGGCTATTGAGGGACCGATCGCGGTGTATCCGGATGAACCAATCTGGGTGGCGATTCAGAAAATGTCACCCCGCGACCTGGCCAGACTCCCGGTCGTCTCCCGCGACGGCTCGATGCGCCTCGTGGGTATGATCAGTCGTTCCGATATATTACGCGCCTATGATGTGGGTGTTGTCAGGAAACAGCGTGGTCAGCTCGCCGAGCAGCAGACCTTACTCCGTTCACCATCCACAGAGACAGGATTTGTCGAAATAGCCATCAGTGAGGATGATGCCTGCTGCAATGTTTCAGTAAAGGATCTCCCCTTGCCTCAACATGTCAATCTGGTTTCAATCAAGCGTGAGGGCTCGATGATTATCCCTCGTGGGAACCATCAGCTCGAGCCCGGTGATGTGATAACCGTATTCGGTCAACTCGATGAAATTACTAACCTGAAAGAGTTCCTCAACACGGTAACACTCGCCAGCACTGACGAAGATAAATGATAGCAAGTGGTTGATCAAGATCAGACCTCAAGGTAATCCATGATAGACTCTGCGCCATCCCGACCTTCTGCAATCGCCGTCACTACGAGATCAGAGCCACGCACCGCATCACCTCCGGCAAATATCTTATCTACCGAGGTCTGGTATGGCAGACGCTGCTGATCACTAACCAGAATTCTCTTGTGACCATCGAGATCGATACCAAATTCTCTCAACCACTGAGCAGGAGACGGTTTGAAGCCAAAAGCAATGATGACGATATCGGCTGCCAGTTCATGCTCTGATCCGGCTACGGGTTCCGGTCGCTGCCTGCCTGCCTCATCCGGAGCCTCCATGCTGGTTTTCACCATCTGCACCCCGGTAACCCGGTTATCATCTCCAACCGTGATGCTCAACGGCTGACGATTCCACTTGAATTCTACACCTTCATCCCGTGCATTAATGACTTCCCGGGCTGATCCGGGCATGTTTTTCTCATCTCTTCGATAAGCGCAGACCACACTTTCCGCACCCTGCCGGATACATGTTCTCACACAGTCCATAGCAGTATCACCACCACCAAGCACCACCACCTTTTTGCCAGCAGTGGACAGATATGTTTGGTCCTTATAGTGGTATTGCTTCTCATGGCAGATATTGCCAATCAGGAAGGGCAGTGCTTCGACAACTCCCGAAGCATCCTCGTTTTCCAAGCCCCCTTTCATTGACTCATAGGCTCCAGTACCGATAAATACCGCATCATGGAGTGAGACAATTTCCTCAAAGCTGATGTCGATCCCAACTTCACAGTTCAACCTGAACTCAATGCCCATTTCAGTGAAGATTTCACGACGAGTCGTCATTACCTGTTTCTCGAGTTTAAACTCCGGTATTCCAAAGGTCAGCAAGCCTCCTATCTCCGGGTAGCGATCGTACACAATAGGCGCAATACCATTTCGTACCAGTACATCGGCACACCCTAAACCTGCAGGTCCAGCGCCGATAACCGCGACTTTGTGGCCCGTAGAGACTACCTTTGAGAGATCCGGCCGCCAGCCCATTGAAAAGGCGGTATCGACAATGTATTTCTCCACACTACCGATGGTCACCGCCCCATAGTCATCGTGCAGTGTACATGCCCCCTCACAGAGCCGATCCTGCGGACACACTCTGCCACACACTTCCGGCAGGGAGTTGGTTCGATGGCAGAGCTCAGCTGCCTCCAGGATCCTGCCTTCTCCCGCCAGCTTCAGCCAATCCGGAATCAGGTTGTGGACCGGACACTTCCATTCACAATAGGGTGTGCCACACGCCAGACAACGATCCGCCTGTAACCGGAGCTGGTGTTCGTTAAATAATTTGTAGATCTCAACAAACGATGTCTGTCTGGTCTTCAGCGATTTTTTCTGAGGATCAATCCGATCAACCTCAAGAAACTGAAATACATTTTGGTCCATACCAGCCCTTATTGTGTTGTCATGAGCAGCTCATTGGCTGATCTGCCCCGTTTTCCGAGCAGGTCCTCAACTCTCATCCCTTGCGGCATGACAAGCTTGAACAACTCAAGGTAATAGTCAAAATCATCGAGTATCGTCTCAGCGCGTTCGCTACCGGTTTCAGAATAGTGGCGACTGATTGTTCCGCGTAGATGCTCTTTCAGCATGGGCAATTCTTTCATTGAAAGGACATCAACCAGCTCCTTATTTACCTTTGCGGTAAAATCATCATTTTCATCAATCACATACGCAAAACCGCCCGTCATACCGGCACCAAAATTGATCCCGGTCGCACCAAGAATCGTAACCACACCACCGGTCATGTATTCACAACCGTTATCCCCGATGCCTTCGACAACCGCTTTGGCACCAGAATTCCTGACTCCAAACCGCTCTCCCGCTGTGCCTGCAGCATAGAGCCTGCCACCGGTCGCACCGTATAAACAGGTATTACCGATAATGACTGCTTGGTGGGATTTATAGGCAACTCCCTGGGGTGGTTTAATCACCAACACACCACCTGCCATCCCTTTTCCGACATAATCATTGGCATCACCGGTCAGAACCAGCTTGAGCCCTCCTGCATTCCAGACTCCGAAACTTTGCCCCGCGGTACCGGTGAGATCCACCTTAATGGGGTGGGCATCCATTCCTCGATTGCCATGTTTTTTTGCAATCAGACCAGACAGCGTCGCCCCGATGGAACGATCGGTATTTTTCACGCTGCCCTCCCAGCGACCACCGGTTCGCTCTTTTACTGCCTCGGAGAAGTGCTCCTTGAGCTTCTGGTTCATATTTCCCTGGTCATGTGGGTGATTCCTCATGGTATTGAAAAGCGCACTATCAGGCGGCAATTTAGGTGCGCTGAGCAACGGCTCAAGTTCAAGCTGTGTCTGCTTTTGGTTCTGTCCCTCAAGTAACTCCAGCAAATCGGTTCGGCCGATCAGCTCGGTCAGCTGTCGTACGCCAAGGACAGCCATCCACTCCCTGGTTTCTCTTGCCAGAAACCTGAAATAGTTCATCGCCATTTCCGGTAACCCGGCGAAGTAGTCGCGCCGCAGGGTTTCATCCTGAGTTGCTACACCCGTGGCACAATTGTTGAGATGACAGATTCGCAGGTATTTACAGCCTAACGCGATCAATGGCCCGGTCCCAAAACCAAAGCTCTCAGCACCAAATATCGCGGCTTTGACGATATCAAGGCCTGTTTTCAAACCTCCGTCTACCTGAAGCCTGATTTTGTGCCGCAAACCGTTTTCCACCAATGCGTGCTGGGTTTCAACCAAACCCAGCTCCCAAGGACTGCCTGCATATTTCACCGAGGTCAGCGGGCTGGCTCCGGTGCCACCGTCATACCCGGAGATGGTGATCATATCAGCGTACCCTTTGGCTACCCCACAGGCAATGGTACCCACCCCGGGTTCTGATACCAGCTTCACTGAAATCAGAGCATGAGGATTAATCTGCTTGAGATCAAAAATCAATTGAGCCAGATCCTCAATTGAATAAATATCATGGTGCGGAGGCGGTGAAATCAGCGTTACACCCGGCATCGAGTGGCGTAATTTGGCGATCATCGAGGACACTTTATGGCCGGGTAACTGTCCACCCTCACCCGGTTTCGCGCCTTGGGCGATTTTGATCTGGATCACTTCTGCATTCATCAGGTATTCGGGTGTGACGCCAAATCGCCCTGAGGCAACCTGTTTTATCCGGGAAACCCGTTCACTGTTAAAGCGTGCGGGATCCTCACCACCTTCACCGGAATTGGAAAATCCACCGAGACGATTCATGGCAATTGCCAGCGCTTCATGGGCCTCTGGGCTGAGCGCACCGATTGACATGGCTGCAGAATCAAAGCGGGTAAACAGCTCGTCCTCTACTTCAACTTCTTTAAGATCAATGGGCTCACTTTGGTCTGCAAAGCTAAACATATCCCTGATACTTGAAATTGGCCGCTTATTCACCAGATCTGCATAGCTCAGATAATCTTGCCATTGCCCGCTACGAACCGATTTCTGCAGCGAAGTGACCACATCCGGTCCATAGGCGTGAAACTCACCACCATGAACATATTTAAACAATCCTGCAGCATTCATGGGTCGGTGAAACTTCCATGCTTCACGGGCCCGGACCGCACTATCCTCTTGAATGTCAGAGAAATTGGCCCCGCCAATTCTGCTGGTGACACCTTTAAAACACAACTCGGTGATCGCAGTTGACAACCCCACCGCTTCAAACAACCCGGAGCAGCGGTATGAGGCAATGGTGGAAATGCCCATTTTAGACATGATTTTAAGCAATCCTTTATTGATACCCTGTCGGTAATTCATCATGACAATGTTGTGCGCCAGTTTAATGGTCCCGTCATCAACCATCTTGGCAAGTGTCTCATAGGCGAGATACGGATAGACCGCAGTGGCACCAAAACCTATCAGTACAGCAAAATGGTGCGGATCACGTGCTTCGGCTGTTTCGATGATAATGTTTGCATCACACCGTAGATCAGCTTCGGCCAGGCTGGTCTGGACTGCACCGACAGCCAATGCAGCAGGTATATGCAGTCGGTCACTCTGGGTTTTCCGATCTGACAGAATCACCAGTACCGCTCCCTGCATTACTGATTCAACTGCTGCTCTGGCCAGATTTATCACCGCTTTTTCAAGCCCCTGATCCGGCTCATAAAGCAGATCCAGTATCACATGACGATAATGATCATCCTCCAGGTTTCGCAGCTGTTTCATATCGCTGTAAACCAGCACCGGTGACTGAAAAAGCACTCGATTAGCGTGCCCCTGGGTCTCATTGAAGACATTCTGTTCCCGACCGATACAGGTCGCCAGCGACATCACATGCTTTTCACGCAAGGGGTCGATGGGCGGATTAGTAACCTGGGCAAATTGTTGCCTGAAATAGTCAAAAACCAACCGTGGCTTGTGCGAAAGAACCGCCACCGGTGTATCGTCTCCCATGGATGCAACGGCCTCACGGCCGGTCTCTCCCAGAACCCTGATTACCTGGTCATTTTCATCAATTGAATAACCAAAAAGTTTCTGACGAGTCAGTAATTCATCATCATCCAGACCACGTTCACCGGTTGCGGACTCGTCCAGTTCCTCTACCGGTACCAAACACTGACAGTTCTGATTCAACCAGTCACGATACGGATGTCGTGATTTCAGCTCGTTGTCAATATCCCACGATCGCCAGATTTTGTTACCTGACGTATCAATCACCAGCAACTCACCCGGACCAACCCTGCCTTTTTCGATCACTTCATCCGGTCCATAATCCCAGATACCGACTTCTGAGGCCAAAGTGATTAAGCGATCGTTGGTGATCACATAGCGGGCGGGACGCAATCCGTTCCGGTCGAGACCACAGGCTGCAAAACGCCCATCACTCATGACGATTCCGGCAGGTCCGTCCCATGCTTCCATATGCATTGAATTAAAATCGTAAAACGCACGAAGGTTCTCGTCCATTTCCGGATGATTCTGCCAGGCGGGTGGGATCAGTAGGCGAAAGGCGCGAAACAGGTCCATACCGCCGGCAAGAAAGGTTTCCAGCATATTATCAAGTGATGCTGAATCTGAACCGGACTCGTCGACAAACGGTGCGGCCTCCTGCATATCTGGCAGCAGCGGTGATCTGAGCTTATAGGAGCGATTCCGTGCCCACTGCCGGTTACTGGTAATGGTATTTATCTCTCCATTATGAGCCAGGAATCTAAAGGGTTGGGCCAGCTTCCACTTCGGCAGTGTGTTGGTTGAAAACCGCTGATGGAAAAGACAGATTGCCGACTGCATCCTGAAATCACCCAGATCACGATAAAACAGGGGAAGATCGCCCGGTCGACACAAGCCCTTATAGACAAGAACCAGGTTTGAAAGCGAGGGGATATAGAAATCAGGATCGTCATCAATACGCTTTTCAATGCGGCGTCGAACCATGAACAGTCTTCTTTCAAAATCCCGTGGTCCCCAGCCGAATGGTCCATTGATGAAAACCTGCCTGATATCAGGTACCGAACTGCGGGCAATTTCTCCAAGAACCGTCGGATCAACGGGTACCTTCCGCCAGCCCACGACGGACAGTGTTTCTCGCTCACACTCCTCCTGGAATATATCGCGGACCAACGTAAAGCGTTCATCGTCCTGGCCCATGAAGACCATACCAACTGCAAAACGACTGCTCAATTTCAAGCCTTCTTCTTCGCACACTGCCCGTAAAAAGGAATCTGGTTTCTGCAGCAGCAGACCACACCCGTCACCGGTTTTACCATCGGCGCCGATGGCGCCGCGATGGTCCATCCGGTCGAGCGCACCAATGGCCGTGCGAACAAGCTTATGACTCGGTTCACCTTCGAGATGGGCAATCAAACCAAAACCGCAATTATCCCTCACATCATCAGGATTATAAAAACTCATGACTGGCTCCTGGAGCGTTACATTACTTTTAGATCACACTGGGCTGGAATCACATCCTCAAAAGATAAGTCATACATAGAAGA
This sequence comes from Desulfobulbaceae bacterium, assembly GCA_004796425.1. Taxonomy (GTDB): domain Bacteria; phylum Desulfobacterota; class Desulfobulbia; order Desulfobulbales; family Desulfocapsaceae; genus MADRE3. The sequence continues at coordinate 41,866 of QZLB01000167.1, forward strand.
ATTTCCAGCAATAGACTGCTGATAGTCGGGGAAGGGAAATATACCATACCACAGAACAACAAAAGCCCGCAATGACAAGAGTAACGTCATTGCGGGCTTTAAGGAAAAAACGCGAAAGATTACTGGATATTACTCGACAGTACCCACCGGATATTTGGCTCCTTTCCAGGCAAAAATACCGCCGGGATGTCTCAGCACGTTGGTGTAACCTAGCTTAACGGCCCACATGGCACCATTATGGCTGCGGGTGCATTTGACAAAACCGCAATAAACCACGATTTTTTTATTCTTGTCAGGACCGAGCATTTTCTCAAATGCTTCCTGGGACTGACCTCCGGTTTCGTTGGCGTCCCATGTAGTCATCTCAGGAATCGGAAACAGAAAGCTTACAGCCCCCGGGATATGTGCCTTTTTGTAACTGGCCTCGTACGGCATGGTATCGATAATCAGTAACTCTTCTCCCTTATCAATTGCTAGCTTTAACTCCTCCGTGGAGATAATACCATAGCCACCCCGTTCAACTTCTCGAGCCAACTTGATCACTGCGGTCTCTTTCTCCACCTCCTGGGCGAACTTATCTTTACCCAAACCAAAAGCCATTGCTGAACCCGCTGCAATGCTCAGAAAAAATAGAGCACTCATCAGCCAAATCATCCTCTTAAACATACTAATCCTCCAAAACATGAGAGCGTGATGGTCGCGTGTACCACCATGAATAAAATAACGGTATCAGGAGCATTAAATCACGTAGGAGTGCAGTCCCAAGCCCGGAATAGGCGTCTTTTTCAGGATCATCAGCACCAAAGCAGCCGCAATCAACATCAAGCCCCATTGATATACCGTATGCCAAAATCAAAATAAAAAGTGCAAGCATCGCTGCAGCTGATTTATATGCCCAGCGGTGCCCGAATAATAGACCGACGGCGGTCACCAGCTCCCAGAGCGGCAAGATGACTGCCATAAGGGGGACCATAGTTTCCGGGAGCAGGCCATACCCTGCAATGACCACACTGAACCCCTGGGTATCAGCAAGTTTCGGAATTGCAGCAAAAGCGAAAACACCGGCAAGGAGTATATTTGAAAGTATTGATAGAATTTTCATTTTCTGTCTTATCCTACGAGCGTTGAAGCAGAATCGCACTATTCACGAATTTCTCCGATGCGTCAAATTGGAAGATCCGATCAATGCGCACCCACGTATCGGTTTTCTTCAGCCTTTTTTTACGGTTGAATTGTGGTATAATGGTTGAACCATAGAACATGTATTGAAAGATTGGAGGACTACCAGGAATGGGCCGGGCAATCATCACCGCACTTGTTTTTTTTCTGATTTCACTGACTGGAATCGGTTTGTTGGTCATGACTTTTTCTGGAACTTCCTTCGATGCGCAAATCAGAACCGGATTACGGGCACTGGGCACCTCTCTGTTGATGCTCGGTATCGGAGAATTGTTCAATCATCCTAACCTCCACAAACAACTCACCGCAGGCACCGATCCGGAAATGGGTGAGCCCATTACCCTCCCATGGCGCAAACCCTGTGGCCTTGGCAATCTCCTGCTCGTCTTGTCGATTATTATGTTCTTTATTTCCCTTTCATACCTCTTCTTCCAAAAAGGATGAGCCCACCATCAACGGTTTTATCTTCATCCGATCGATTGAAACGCCTAACCAAAGTTTGACTTCTGTTCCGAAATCGGTTCTAATTTAAGGGTGTCCAGCAGTGTGAATTCATTTAACGGGACGTTGCATTGTCACCAGATGAAACAGGGCCGAGGGTAAAGGGGGAAAGATCACTATGGATCTAATCGATAGGGCTGACAGCAGGAAGCATCCTCGAATGAACATCAGCCAGCTTGAAGCTGATATCTCTGATGGAAAGGGTTTCTATACCGGAAGAGTCCAAGATATTTCACGATTTGGACTGTCAATTTCCGATATACCCAGTCGGCTTGATAAGTCGGCCGATATATACTCCGTTATTCTTGATGGTCCGGGCACCCATTTCAAGTTGCTCGTCAGACCCGTCTGGGAAGACGCAGACGGCGATACAAAAACGATTGGCGCCCAGATAGAAAACAGCCCCTGGACCTGGACAGAATACGTCATGAAGCATGAACCTGAGTCGGTAGAAGAGGATTGGCGAGAAATCCATTAACCTCTGATCCTGGCACCAGCTTCATACCTCTCCGCGTTCCATCTCTTCAATGTTGCAGGAAAATTGTAGCGTGAAGCTCCGTCTGATCGTTCAGAGCCTGCCGAAGGTATACCTGAAATAGGATGCGCAAATGCCCTCCTGGGCAACCATGCATGGTCCGACCGGATGTCGGGAGGTACAGGAAATGCCGAAGGCTGGACAATCAGTTGGTGTACCTTTACCTGAAATGATCTCGGCACAATTACACTGGATCTCTTCCTCACATTCAGCAAAACGAACGTTGAACCGCTTTACTGCATCATAGATGGAAAGCTCTTCGCGAATGACAAATCCACTTCCCTCAATACTGCCAATGCCACGCCAGTCGGTTTCCACGGCAAAAAACACCTCGGAGAGCATTTTCTGAGTAACCGCTTTTTCCTCGCGTGACGTTATTCCGGCAAAAGGATTATTTTTGATTTGATGCCCATCCTGAATCTGCGATACGATAGATATCAGACCTCTGAGAATTTCTGAAATCTCAAATCCGGCGACTGCGCAGGCCAGATGGTGCCGCCTGGCAAGATCAGCGTAGGCTTCTGTATCGGTTATTGATTCTATATGTGCAGAGCAGAGCAGTCCACGGATGTTCTGGTTGGGGTCCTTCATCAGGCTGTCAAGTGAAGGAGGAAGCAACCGAATTGAGGGAATCACACAGAAATTGGTGATTCCTTCCCGGGCCGCTTCAAGAATTGACTCGGCGACATCAGGGGCCGCACCTTCAAAACCAACGGCAGTGAACACCACAATCTTGTCCGGATATTTTCGGGCAAGATCAAGCGCTTCCATCGGTGCATCGACAACTTCCACCAGCGCCCCTTTCTGACGAATTGACTCCAGCGAATCCCTACTTCCCGGTACCCTCAGTAGATCTTCACAGGTCGCGGTAATGACATCGGGCTGCAACCCGATTTTAATAAACGCATCAATGTGCCCGGCTGGCATTACACATACCGAGCAACCAGGTCCAGAGACAATTTCCAGGTTTTCGGGAAGGACTTCATCAAGGCCATATTTGAGCAGCGTTCGGGTCTGGGTGCCACAGACAACCATGACCCGGAGCGGTCTCTCTACCAGAGAATGGAGCTCTTTGACCAGCTCATGAGGAAACTGCGTGTGTCCAGAGTCTCCGCCATCGCTCATTCTATTGACCTCTTTGAATACTGCCAAGATACCGGTAAAGATATCTCGGCAGTATGGTGAAATAAACTAACGAACAATAAAGAATCAGGCCTCTTCAGCCTCTTTCTTCATGTCTGCATATTCCTGAGACTCGGTGATCTTCTCGGCCTCAATTGCCGCAATGTCGGCTCTGGTCAGATGAAACATGCCACATGCGGGGCACGTACCATCAAACGTGTCACCAACCGCACGTGCTTTGAGCTCATCTATGGTCATGTGATCGACATTACCACATGCACCACTGGGGTTTTCAGCCCTGACTTGTGGCCGATTCGGGCGTTCCGTATTATCTGCCATTTTATACCTCCATCTATCCGATTATTCATCGTACAGAATCATGAGATTCTGTACGAAAAGCAAGCAGGGAAAATTACTGACGACTCCATCACCTAAAACTATCATGCAGGATCCCAAAAGGAAATAGCCAATTGGGATCCTATATAATTGTAACCTTTAGTTTTTGATAGTGTCAACCAGGTTTCCTTCTGCATCAACAATGTCAAGTGCCAGCGGGATGCCGCCATCCAGGCGGTGAGTAGCGCAGGACATTCAGGGGTCGTAGGCTCGGACCGCCATCTCTACCTTGTTGAGGATTCCCTGGTCGTAGTTGCCGTCTTTGATCAAGGCACTGGCTGCTTGTTTTACACTCATATTCATCGGTCCGATGTTATGGGTGGTACCAACAATCAGGTTTGCCTTCTCAATGCAACCATTTTCATCAGTGGTGTAATCATGAATCAGTGTACCACGAGGTGCTTCAACGATACCCACACCGCGACCGGCCTTCGGTTCAACCTTGGCCCGCACATCGGTATCAGTGATTCCTTCCCAGTTCAGCAGCTCAAGTGTCCGCTCACACGCATAGATCAACTCGATCAGTCGCGCGTAGTGATAGAGCAGTGTTGCCTGAGCCGGACGACCGAAGGCACTGCGGAATTCTTCAAGTGCTTCCTGTGCTTTCGGTGTTGCCATCTGGTCACAAACATTGATTCGAGCCAAAGTGTTTGCACGATAGATGCCTTTGGGGTTCTCAAGATCCAGGGAGAAACCTTCGTCCCAGGACTTGGCGTATGGCATTTTACCATACCCCCATGGCTCAACATGCTCACCAAGATAATCGAGGTAATCGTCTCCTTCAAAGTCGACGTAGGTTCCGTCGGGCTTCATTAGACGCTGCTTTCCGTCATAGATCCTGAAAGATCCATCGGCACGGTCAACGGTACCGAGAAACCCGGTCTTGATCACACCAAGTTCACCGATCACATCAAGGTACTTATTGAAGACGTTGTTCTTGGCAAAATCGAGAGTAAACAGACCAAAATCAAGCAAGGTCTGGGTGTCCTTGAGCATGGCCTGTCGTTCTGCCTCTGGCAGCGGCTTGGAGAACCCGCCAACAACGGCTGCGATCGGATGAATTGCCTTACCGGCAAAACGATCGATCATCATCTGGCCGAGCTGACGCATCTTGACCACCTGGGTGGCAAGCTCCGGTGCAGCTTTAACAACGCCGATGACGTTTCTGACTGAGTAATCTGCATCAGGACCCAATACAAAATCAGGTGCTGCAAGAAAAAAGAAATGCAGAATCTTGTCATTAATATGTGCCATTACCTGCAGCAATTCACGTAGCTTATGTCCGGTTGGTGTCGGTGTTACATCGAAACAACCGTCGACGGCTTTGTTTGAAGAGGTATGGTGCATCCACGGACAGATACCGCAAATACGATTCACGATTCGAGGAACCTCCTCTGCAGGACGTCCCTCAATAAATTTTTCGAACCCGCGAAGAGACATCAGACTCATGTATGCATCATCAACATTTCCTGCATCATTGAGGTGCACTGAGATCCGAGCATGTCCTTCAATACGGGATACCGGTTGTATATTTAATACCTTTCCCATTTTACACTTCCTCCTTCACTGCACTCTTTTTCGGACGCAGATTGCCATGAGCGCCGCTAAATCGCTGGATAGACCGGCGATCTACAACAGTGGTGAAATCAATTCCGTTACTGGCCAGTGCATTCATCATATCGAGCATCTGGTTGCCTTTCGGTCGAACTGATCCGAAACAGCCACGGCACGGTACTCGGGCTTCAATACAACTCGGAGCACCATATTTCGCACACCCTGCTGCGGTGACGGGACCCATACACATAAAGCCCTGCTCAAGCAGACAACGCATATCACTGACCGGTTTGTCCGGATCAAACTCAGCATTCTCGATATAACGCTTCACTTTGCTCACTTCGCCTTTGCCTTCTCGTCTGGTCGGACATGAATCACAAACCGATTTGGTCGGCAATACCGGATCCCGGTTTTCCAGCAGAGAAATAATAACTTCTGCGATATGAGCAGGGTTTGGCGGACAGCCTGGAAGCTGCAGATCGATTTTCACTTTCTCATCGAGCGCATAGGTTCGGTCCAGCAGTTCCGGTACACCCTGATCAGGTCTGGTTGCTCCCGGATCAGTCGACGGAGTCTGGTAAACCGCATCAAAGCTTGCTTCTGAGTCCTGGCCATTCATCAGGGCAGGAATACCACCCTGAGTTGCACAGGAACCCAGAGCGATCAGGACCTGGCACTTCTTCCTCATCTCTTCAAGTACTTCGATATGCTCTTCATTTGAGACACCACCGGTTACAATACCGACGACGGCTTCAGGAATCTGAAGGTGCTCACCTTCGTCTCCGCACTGTCCGAAATACTTGTGATCCATGATGACCGGAGCATGGACAATGTCCAGATGCTCGGTCAGAATCGGAACCAGCGCCTCACCAATGTTCAGGATTGCTATTTCGCAACCGGAACATGAGCTCAGCCATTCTAAAGCAGTTTTTACACCCATAATAGCCTCCTTTATGCAGCCTGAGCTTCATCATTAATGGGTCCCAGCTTCTTGACTCGTTCGGTCATTTCACTTACCGCCTTAACGAACTTGTCCGGCTCAGCTGAAGAAACCCAGGTTAATCCAAATCGTTCACTGTCATAGCCGAAATCTTCGAGAAGTTCGACAATCATGTTGGAACGGCTCATCGCTTTATAATTACCATCCAGGTAATGACATTCACCGAGGTGTCAGCCAAGAACCATGACGCCATCGGCGCCCTGGCTCAAAGCATTAACAATAAATTCCGGGTGAACCATTCCTGAACACATTACTCGAATGATCCTCACATTGGGAGGATATTGCATCCTTGCTGTACCGGCAAGATCAGCCGCTGCATAGGAGCACCAGTTGCAGCAGAATGCAACGATCTTTGGTTCATAACTCATTGATCTACTCCTTAATAGGTAGAATTTTCCATTTCAACCTGCCGATCAGACATCAAGTGCTGCCTTAATCTGGCTGCTGATCTGATCCATAGTAAAGCCCTGTACCGCAACACCACGCTTCGGACAGGTTCCCTGACAGAGACCGCATCCTTTGCACTGGGCCTTGTTTACCGTGATATATTTTGAAGCCACTGCACCTTCTTCTTCGGCTTCTTTCTCGACCAGCGTGATAGCGTTGTATGGACACACATCAAGGCAGAGTGCACAACCATCACAATAATCAAGATCAGGCTCAGCTTTTACCGCGTCCAGGCTCACCTGAGTCTTGGACAGCAGGGTCGCCGCACGGGCTGAAGAGGCCAGTGCCTGAGCTACGGACTCCTCAATCGGTTTCGGATAATGGGCCAGACCGGCGACAAACATACCATCGGTTGCACAATCAACCGGACGAAGCTTCGCATGCGCTTCCTGGAAGAAACCGTCACTGTCAAGAGAGACTTTGTATAGTTTATTAAGTTTCTCGGCATCCGGATTACCGATGATTGCAGAGGCCAGGACTACCATATCGGCCTTAATGGTAATCGGCCTATGAAGTACGTGATCCCATACCTCAACGTTGACCTGCTTTCCTTCAACGCTGACATTGGGCTTCCCGTGCAGCTCATAGTTGATGAAGATTACACCAAGCTGACGGGCTTTTTTATACAACGCCTCACGTTGACCATAGGTCCTCATGTCACGATAGAGGATGTAGACCATGCGGCTCGGGTCTTCCTGCTTCAGCTCAATGGCAGACTGAACGGAATGGGTACAACAAACCTTCGAGCAGTACATCCGATCGCCTTCACGTGAGCCAACACACTGGATGAAAACAACCGATTTTGAGGCTGCAACTTGCTTCTCTTTGAGCTCAAATAAACGATCAAACTCCAGCGCGGTTACCACGTTCGGGATCCGGCCATAACCGTATTCTTTCGGTCTCAGCGCTTGGCCACCAGTTGCAACAACTCCAACACCATGATCAATTGTCTTGGTCAAACCATCTTTGGTCGCGATGGTGGTAGTAAAGTTACCGACAAAGCCTTTGGCCTCGGTCACTTCAAAGCCCATGTGAATGATGATCTTCTCATTCTGCTGTACGTTTTCAATCAGCTTCTTGGTTTTGTCCTGGATGGATTCGCCCGACCAGGTGTGACCGAGATACAACGCATTACCACCGAGGGTATCTGTTTTTTCTACCAGATGAATTTCAAAACCCTGTTCGGCCATATTCAGCGCCGCGGTCAAACCGGTAACACCACCACCGATAACCAGTCCTTTCTGATTAATCGGTACTGAAATCGGCTGCAGTGAAACCTGACGGTCAACTTTTGCCACTGCCATTCTCACCAGATCTTTGGCCTTGGTGGTCGCGGTTGCAGGATCCTGTGTATGTACCCAGGAATTCTGGTTTCTGATATTGGCCATTTCAACCAGATACTCGTTGAGTCCGGCCGCTTTCAAGGTCTCACGGAAAAGCGGCTCATGGGTTCGCGGTGTACAGGCAGCGACTACGACCCGGTTCAAACCTTTTTCCTTGATCGTCTGCATCATCTGATCCTGGGTATCCTGGGAACAGCTGAACAGGTTTCTTTCCACATGTGCAACACCAGGCAGACTCTCTGCATACTCAGCAACGGCTTCAACATCAACCGTACCGGCAATGTTGGAACCACAATGGCAGACGAATACACCAGTTTTGGCTTCTTCATCAGTAACATTGCGCTCTTCCGGAAAGGTTTTTTCCTGGGTGAGCTCGCCACGCGAAGGCGCGAGGGTATCAGCAACGGCCGCAGCGGCTGCCGAGCCTTCCATAACTGACTGTGGAATATCTTTCGGTCCGGCAAAGGCGCCACAGGTAAAGATACCTGGCTTGGAAGTTGATACCGGCGTGAAGTCTGAGGTGGCGGCAAAGCTCTCATTGGTCAGCTTGATACCAGCAATTTCGCTCAATTGCTTGACATGCTCTGGAATCTGCAGGCCAACGGACAGAACCACCATGTCAAAGTACTCTTCAACCTGACGTCCTTCCTCGTTGATATAGTGAAGTCTCAGATCGCCGGTGTCTCCTTCCGGTTCCACACCGTGGACCCGGCAACGAACAAAACGAACCCCGGAATCTTCCTGAGCCCGCTGATAGTAGCGATCAAAATCCTTGCCATGGGTTCTCATATCCATCATGAAGATGGAAGTTCGCAGACCCGGTACATGATCTTTGGCCATGACCGCTTCCTTGATGGCATACATACAGCAGACTGAGGAACAGTAGCCGTTACCGCATTTATTCTCATCACGAGAACCAACACATTGCAGGAAAGCAACCTTGGTAATTTCTTTACCGTCAGAAGGCCGCACCAGATGTCCTTCGGTTGGACCGGATGCGGACAGGTAGCGCTCAAACTGCATCGCGGTTACTACGTTCGGATATCTACCAAAGCCCCAAACTCCTGCCTGGGTTGGGTCGAAGGTTTCAAAACCCGGAGCCAGTACAACTGCTCCGACATTAATTTCATGGGTTTTCTCTGTATCGTCAAAATTCACTGCGTCAGCAGGACAGACCTTCTCACAGAAACCACAGGCGCCCGCTTTCTTAAAACGAATACAGTTTTCAGCATCGATCTGATACTTCAGCGGTACTGCCTGCGCATATTTTACATAGATTGCCTTCCGCTTTCCGGTTGCAGCATCATACTCGCTGTTAACCTTCTTCGGACATTTCGCGGCACATTCACCACAGGCAATACATTTGTCCATGTCCACATAACGTGGACTTTCTTTTACGGTTACCTGGAAGTCTCCCGCATCACCAGCGATGTTGGTAACTTCACTCAGGGTCATCAATTTAATATTTAAGTGCCGACCGCACTCAACCAGTTTTGGCGCGATAATTCACATCGAGCAGTCATTGGTCGGGAAGGTCTTGTCCAGTTGAGCCATGGCACCGCCAATCGCTCCGGACTTCTCGACCAGGTAGACAAAATAGCCAGAATCTGCCAGATCCAGGGCTGTCTGCATACCTGTGATTCCGCCACCGACGATCATTACCGATCCAACTTTTTTGGTGTCCAGCATGACAGGTGTCTCCTTATAAATTGGTTATTCCACCAGTAGCTTCGGCAGAACATTTATCTATCGTTAATACACTAACACTCATCTTATACAGGGTTGTGCTATTCAGCCTCGGAGGTCTCGGCAACTTCCTCTTTCTCCTGACCCGGATAGATCAGGCAGTCAGCTACCAGTTCCCACAAGTATTTTACTTCAAGTCCGAGATCATATTCCTGGTTCAATGACTTCATGATTTGGTCACGACAGTTATGGCAGGGAGTAATGATCAGCTCTGCACCGGTCTCCTGGATCTGACGAGCTTTGATTCGACCATAGAACACACGCTCGGGGCCGAAAGGCATTGCCCATGCGCCACCGCCCGCACC
>QZLB01000207.1 GCA_004796425.1 Desulfobulbaceae bacterium
CCTACCTGGGACACCAGTAATGAGTTTTCACCAACCACAACATTGTGAGCAATTTGAACGAGATTATCAATCTTGGTCCCCGATTTAATGTGAGTAACTCCAAAAGTAGCACGATCAATACTGCAATTGGAACCAATCTCCACATCATCATCAATCCGGACAGTGCCAAGCTGTGGCCTTTTTATATGATTGCCCAAACGATCCGTAGCATAACCATACCCATCACTGCCAATGACACATCCCGCATGAATGATCACCCGGCAGCCAATTACACTGCCCTGTTCAATTGTTACATTGGCCTTTATCACAGTATCCTCACCGATCACCACATTATCACCGATTACGACTCCCGGAGCAATGGTAACCCGGGAAGCGATTGTAACCCGATCACCAATTGCCACAAATGCGCCGATGGAACAATCGTCTGACAGGTGGCTCCCTTTACCAACAACAACCGATGGATGGATTCCTCTCGACTCATACGGCGCTTCAAGCAACTTGTTTTGAATGAGTGCAGAAGCAAGATAAGGATCTTTCACCTTAATCACCGTTTTTTCACTCTCACCAAAATCTTCAGGGACAATGAAGGCGGCCGCTTGGGAAGATTCAAGTTTCGCCTGCTCGGCTGTTTTGACCAGGAAGCTCAGTTCATGCGCTCCCGCACGATCCAGAGGACCAAACCCCGAGATTTCAATCAGCTCATCCCCACAGAGTTCTCCTTCCACCAGCTCAGCAATTTTTACAATATTGATTTGTTTTTTCATTTTTCCAGAGTCAGTCAGTAATCGGTATATAGAAAATATGCTTGTCTCATCGCATCAAACTCACGCAGATCTCGATTCCACTCCCCTTCCAGGTCCATAATAGCAGTACCCGCCTCAAGATTTTTCCGGACCATTGCATCTCCCAGGATGAGATCAATAGGGTTTTTCTGATATTCATACTCATAAGGAGGCGCACTATAGGAAAAGTCTTCACCATACAAATCGATAACAGCCTGCAGCAGTGACAAACTCGTCCGATAGGGTTTAAACGATTCACGATCAGTTACATGGAAATGGAAACCTCGGCACAGTTCCCGCTGGTATTTACCGCTGGTCGGCTCGAAACCGATGGGCCTCATGAGACATCCAGGCATCGTTGCATGATCAAGACGGTCCAGTATTTCACCGGTCCGCCAATAGGGTGCCCCGCACATTTCAAACGGCAGGGTCGTTCCTCTGCCTTCAGATACCATCGTGCCCTCCCATATAACCTGGCCAGGATAAACCACTGCTGTCAAAGGTGTTGGCATGTTCGGGGAAGGATAGATCCAATGAAGTCTGGTGTCTTCAAAATACATATGCCGCTTCCACCCTTTCATTGGGATGACCTCAACGCTAGCCCCAATCCCAAACTCCTGATTAACCATAAGCGTAAATTCTCCCATCGTTAAGCCATGTCTCATGGGAATTGGAAACAGCCCAACAAAGGATGAATATGCAGGATCCAGAAGATTTCCCTCTATCTCAATTCCTCCAATTGGATTGGGGCGATCAAGAATTACAACTTTTTTACCCGTACTGGTTGCTGCTTCCAAACAGTATGCCACGGTATAAATGAAGGTATAAACGCGAGTTCCGACATCCTGCAAATCAATTACGAGCACATCAAAATGACCCAGCATTTCAGTGGTTGGTTTTCTTGACTTGCCATAAAGACTGAAAACCGGAAGATTGGTTTGAGCATCGATCATATGATCTGATTCAATCATATTATCCTGCTTGTCTGCATTAAAGCCATGTTGAGGGGAAAGAATACAACGAAGCTGCTTTTTGCATAGCTGCTGAATCAATAAGCGAGAATGGAGCAAATCTTTATTAAGCGATGCATGATTACAGAGCAGACCAATTCGATCCTCTTTACCCCATGGGTAAGAAGTTCCTGATAAAAGCGCGTCGATACCCAGCTGTACCATCAATAAAATTACATCCTTTATTCGACCGTTACACTTTTAGCGAGATTTCTTGGCTGATCTACATCACACCCACGGCGAGTTGCAATCTCATAGGATAAGAGTTGCGCCGGTATAGTATAAAGAATCGGATTCATATCCTCGTGAACCTTGGGCATAAAGATGACATCAGAGGTAATGTTGTTTAGATGCGTGTCTCCCTCGGTGCCAAGCAGTATCAGACGCCCCTGGCGAGCCTTGATTTCTTCGACATTGGAAATCGTTTTTTGATAAACCGAATCTTTTGGAGTTACTGCAAAAATTGGCATTTCCTTATCGATCAGGGCAATGGGACCATGTTTCAGTTCGCCGGCTGCATACCCTTCAGCATGGATGTAAGATATCTCTTTGAGTTTCAATGCTCCCTCAAGGGCGATAGGAAAATTGACGCCCCTGCCGACAAAAAGAAAATCCCGACAATCATAAAATGTTTCGATCATCTCGGAGATCTGTTCTCTGATTCGGGGTAATTCCTGTTCAACTGTCCTGGCGATATCGATCAGATCCTGTCCTAGTTTTCTGCGTTGCTCTGAAGACATGGTATCTCTCACCTGGGACAGGTAGAGGGTAAATAAGAACAGGGCCGCAAGTTGGGAAATAAAAGCCTTGGTTGAAGCAACCCCGATCTCAGGTCCCGCATGGGTGTAGAGTGTTCCATCAGCCTCCCTGGTCATCGTCGAACCAACGACATTGCAGATGGTAATTACTCGAGAGCCCAGTTTCCTAGCTCTTCTGATTCCCGCCAGGGTATCCGCCGTTTCGCCTGATTGTGAAATAGCCACGGTCAATACCCGTTCATCTACCAGCAGACTCCGATATCGAAACTCTGACGCAATATCAACCTCTACGGGGATCCGGGCATATTTCTCGATCCAATATTTTGCCACTAGGGCCGCATGCCACGAAGTTCCACAGGCTACGAGAAAGATTCGATCAATGTTTTGGAATTGCTTTTCGGTCAGATTTATTTCAGGGAGAACAACCTCACCAGTTTCGATATTGATACGACCACTCACTGTATTGGTGATGGCCTGTGGCTGCTCAAAAATTTCTTTTAACATGAAATGCTTATAACCGGCCTTTTCAGCCATGGCTGCATTCCAATCTATTTCAGTAATCGTTTTATCGAGTTGTTCGCCACTTCTGAGTGAAATTACCCGGTAGCTGCCATGCTCTAAAAGTGCCAGTTCCTCATCTTCGAGGAAAATAACATTTTTGGTATAGGGGAGCAGTGCAGGTATATCAGAAGCCATGAATGTCCCGCCATCATTCTCTACGCCGAGTACAAGCGGACTCTGATTTCTGGCGGCGATCAATTGACCAGGAAAATCAACTGACATTACTCCCAGGGCATAGCTTCCCTCAACCCGATCTAGACTCTTTTTGACTGCGGCAACCAAATCATCTACAAGGTTTTCTTCAATCAGGTGCGCAAGAACCTCTGTATCAGTCTCGGAAGTAAACTGATGGCCCTTGTCCTTTAACTCTTCTCTGAGGGAATGATAATTTTCAATGATACCGTTATGAACCACCACCAGACGACCGGAGCAATCGGTATGAGGATGGGCGTTTTCAGTTGTTGGTGCACCATGGGTAGCCCATCTGGTATGGCCAAGGCCGGTGTGGGCATCGGCAACGATAGCATCACCCACAATCCCCTCAAGACGCGATAGTTTCCCTTCGCAACGGTATTTTGTGAGTTGATCATTTTCCTGATACACGATCCCTGCTGAATCGTACCCGCGGTATTCAAGCCTGCGCAAGCCTTCAAGAAGGACGGGAACAACGCGCCTGTTTCCTGCATAACCAACAATACCACACATGAGTAATCTCCAGATATTTTGCTTCGGCACAGATAATCACGTGCCGGTTTGGTCTCTCTAGTAATATGAGGAGGCAGGATAACATTACTATTTTTGGTTTTGCGAGTTTTTTCTTTTATCCTTGAAAAAAAAGGAGTAATTTGACCGTCTCATTAACAAGGAAACAATGATTTTACCTATCTACCGAACAAAAGGCCATGACTGACAGACAAAAGCTGAAGGAAATTTTGCTTGAGAAATCATACCGTAAAGGAACTTTTACCCTCACCTCAGGTAAAACCTCCGATTTCTATATTGACGGAAAACAGACAACACTTTCGGCTGAAGGCGCCTATCTCTGCGGTAAACTCCTTTTTGAGTTGATTAAAGATTCAGCGGGTATTGATGCGGTCGGAGGAATGACACTTGGTGCAGATCCGTTGGTTACCGCCGTTTCCATCACAAGTTTTCTGGAAAATGCACCGATCCCCGCTTTTATCGTCAGAAAAGAGGCCAAGGGACATGGTACCGGCAACTACATCGAAGGTCTAAAAAACCTCGAACCAGGGTGCACCGTTGCCCTTGTTGAAGATGTTGTCACTACCGGAGGTACCCTGATCAAAGTCATTGAAAGGGTGGAGGCCGCCGGGTTCACGGTTGGACTCGTGGTCACTGTCGTTGAGCGACAGGAAGGTGGGACACAGGTACTTGAGGAAAAAGGTTACCCGCTTAAATCATTGTTCACCCGAGAAGAGCTGTTGAGTTAAGATGGAATGTTTAAAATGCCGGGGTGACCTTGAAGTCTTGAGGTTATGCTCCAGGGTCAGAATGCGCTGCACCAATTGTGGCAAGGAATATCATATCCATGAAGTTGCCGATCAATTGGATTCCCACACGGAAAAGATTCTGGAAAAATACAACGTTATCATCTACGACTGATACTGTTGCCAGTGAGATGATACGACAAAAAGAGGCCTGACACATCGATTAGGCTGTTCTTTGTAGATTTTTTCCCCAGATTTTGTATGATAAGTTGCAAGGTGTCTCCAAACGGCAACACCTATTCATTAAGCAACTTAGGCATAATTCTTTGGACATTAGATGAAACGATCTGAGAAGATATTTGTCGCTGATTCCGGAAAAGCGACAATCTGCTGTGCTGATTGCGGCATCACGAAGCAGGTACCTGTTCAACGCTATCGTGGAAAAAAGCATACCCTGAAAATCAGGTGCAGCTGCGGTAGTTCTTTTCCGGTGCACCTGGAATTCAGAAAAGCGTACCGAAAAAGCACTGAGCTTGATGGAGTTTATCGCATTATTTCCAATGGTGGGGGCGGTGGTGCCGCCTCAATTCAGAATATATCAAAGGATGGAATCGGGTTCTCAGTCTCTGGTGTACATGCGATAAAAGTCGGCCAGAAGGCAATGATTAACTTCGTCCTCGATAACCGGAAATCCACCCGGATCAATAAAGAAGTAGTCGTCCGCTCGGTCACCAAAAATAGAATCGGTTGTCAATTCTCTGACCACCAACCGTTTGAGAAAGACCTCGGTTTCTATCTCCAGCCGTAAGCCTCAGGCTTGATCAACTTCGTCATCATTTTCTGCGCCTGAACCATAAAGGGATCCAATGTTGTTTTATCGATCGCACTGATGTATACCGCATCCGGATCATCTACCTTCACATCCTCAGTCTCATATTCAAGCAGATCGGATTTATTATAGACTTTCAGACAGGGGATATTACTGAGCTCCAGTTCAACGAGCAACGATTCAACTACTGCAATATGATAGGTATGATCCGGGTTTGAAACATCGATTACATGGACGAGCAAGTCCGCTTCAGCCAGTTCTTCAAGTGTTGCCTTAAAGGCCTGGAGAAGCGCTTCTGGAAGATTATGGATAAAGCCAACCGTATCGGTAATAATCACCTCCATGTCTTCTGGAAAGCGAAGCCGCCTGGAGGTCGGATCTAGGGTGGCAAACAGTTTATCCTCGGCCAGAATATCGCTATCGGTCAAAGTGTTGAGCAAAGTTGATTTCCCGGCGTTTGTATACCCAACAAGAGAGATCACCGGTAAATCTTTTTTTCTTCGCTGTGATCGCCTACGATAACGTTCCTTCCCGATACTCTTCAATTCTTTGCCCAGACGTGCCAGACGGTCATTGATTCTCCGACGATCAATCTCGAGTTTGGTTTCACCTGGTCCACGGGCGCCAATTCCGCCTGTCAGGCGGGACAATGAGTCGTCTCTGGAAGATAAACGCGGTAACATGTATTTCAATTGTGCCATCTCTACCTGAAGCTTTCCTTCCCTGCTTCTCGCCCGATGAGCAAAAATATCCAGTATCAATTGGGTTCGATCAATTACCCGTAGGTCTGTAAAATCAGTAATTGAACGGATTTGAGAGGGATTCAGCTCCTGGTTAAAGATCAGAAGATTTGCATCATACTGCAGAGCAAGAATCATGATGTCAGTAAGACGCCCTTTGCCCAAGATGTAGCGAGGGTTGATCTTCTTCCTTCTCTGAATGATCATTTCAAGAACTAAAACGTTATCGGTACGTGCCAGCTCGGAGAGTTCCGACATTGAGGCCTCAGCAAGATGACGCGGCTCGGTTGTTACAGAAATTAATAATGCACGGTCAACGCGCTCATCAATGATTTTTGAATCACGGGATCTCCTGAACTCCTCTTCCAGTGCGGTAATAATTTCTTCAAAGGACTCGATTTGCTGCGCGGGATGAACTGGCTGCAGAAAAGTCCAGCTGAAGCCTTCCCTGGCAGTCGGTAAAAGGTGCGCCGAGTATAATTTTTCTGGCAGCCCGTCATCGGTAATTTTCAGTACCGAAATCATATCGAGGCGCAGGAAAAGCAGATCCATCAGGTCATCATCGGTAATATCCTCACCACCAGGGTGTGTGTGTACCAGACGCAACCCCCTCAACCTGCCCCCACTGGTCCGAATCTGGGTGAGTTGCGGAATTACCAGTCGTGTGTGGTCCCCGACAATAATTTCCTCTACTTTTCCTGAACGGTGAATTAACAGTCCGATCTGTCGATTCAATTCATGGGAGAGCGCACAAACCATTCGTGCCAGATCGGGTCCAATGATCGTATCTCGAGAAACGCGCTTACCACCAAACCTTTCCAGGGTTTTTATTTGATTTTTTTTCAGGCCTTCCAGTTGCCCGCTAATCCGTGAAATCTCGCTTTCTCCTTCTACGCTGTTCAGTTTTCCTCGTGAGCGGGCCAGTGTGCTTCGAGATAACTATTCTCTTCAGCTTCCGGCCGAGCACAGACCAGGCTGGTTGAATAGTTCTTCCAAACGGGGTCATCATATCGATTATGACAACCTGCACAAAAACCAACGCGCAAAATCTTTTGCAGTTCCGCTCTATTAAATGGTCGTAAATCCTTCCGAGATCCATGTTGCAGCGGTGTGCCGTCGAGCTTTACAAAGGTATCGAAGCCGACACTTTGACCGCTTGCCGAGACAACACCCTTATTCAGTGGTTCAAAAACCACACGGCCATCTACCACCGCTAGCTGACCCTCGCCAAGCCCAACAGTCTTTGTTGAAGCGTGACAATCGTTGCATTCCCGCCCACTTTTCTGCGTCGTGTGAGGGTTAATCGCCGCCATGGTAAAACGATCAAAACTCCGTTCAATTTCACCCTGTTCATCAACAATTGTGACAATATCCTGGCAACCGGGAGTTACAATTACCACCTCATCACCCCAGATCGCCAGCATTGGTTCCTGGTAGCGAATATAAGATCTCCCTTCTTCCCACAATCCAACCGTTTCTTTGCCGGTAAGCTTATCAAGATGGGTCTCTGATTCATCTCTTTTTGCATGACAACCATAACATTGCGGCACCCAGGAGGAATGACAGGATTCACAACTCATTCTGCGATGAGGTTCAAAGTCACAAACATCTTGTTTGGGTTCTCTGAGTTCATAACTTTTGTCCATGATTTTACTTGCCAGTCGATACGGTTTTTGCTCCCCGATCAAATTGGTCAGGTCGTTGCCTTTCCGTGTTTTTCCAGGATTCTTATCATGGCATGACCGACATTTTATCTCTACCTGCTCTTCGTAATGAGCATAGCTGGTGCCATCGCCCATGATCTCATCACGCGTATGACAGTCGATACATGCCATGCCCCGCTGATGATGGATATCATCGGCAAGTTCAAGGTAGAACCGATTGCCCGGCAGTTGTCTGCTCGTCAAACCACCATTTTCGTATGGCGTTCCATACCCTTCAGATTCGAAAATACCCATATATGACAAACCGGTTCTACCCGAACGATTATGACAGCGCACGCAATTGGTATCCTGAACCTTGGCTGTCACCAGGGGATGTGGTTTATTATTGGAATCGCTTTCAGCATCCTCAAAATCATCACCTAACTCGGTAATAGGTTTTAGAGAATGATCGTTCGGCAATGAAAAATGGCATGCAGAACAACCACCACCTTTGGCATTAAAGAAGGCGGGAACTCCGGGTAAATCATACTTTTGTTTCCAGAGGTGACAGGTTGCGCAAAGCTTTCGATAGTAATCAAGCGCGAGAGAGTTATGATCCGTATCGATCAGATCCTTTACTGTAAGCTCGGTATCCTGGCTGTCACTTTCACCCCAATAGTAGAGTAAGGTACCGAGAATACCGCGATTGGTTGCCATCAGTGAATTCATCACCTTTTTCACGTCGGTCGGATGGCATCCTTCAACCCCACAGGTTCGGTGTACCACCCGCAGGTCACCAGGATTATTGACCATTCCCCGATGTGCCTGCGCCTTGTCAATGGCAAGCGGATCTCCGAGGTGACAAGGCGCGCAACCTATCACCTTCGCATCATGCGCAGGATCAAGCTTTTCTTTTGTATGACAGTGCAGACACATATCAATTCTGCCATCTGTCGTGAGGATAATCTCAGGTGGTCTTTTGATTCTCATTTCCTGCCAACCGATCACCACTGCTGCGATAACAAAAGACAGGAAAACGATACCACCCAGAACTCCCTTCTTACCAATGCTACCCACCTTAAACTCCAAATCTCACCGTGCTTACCCCATATACTTCTGAACATTCGGCAGGCGCCGTCCAAAACCGAACGCCTTGCTCGTAACCTTCAATCCCATAGGCGCCTGTTTTCGTTTATATTCATTAACCCTGACGCGTCTTATAATGTCCTTCACGACTGCTGGCTCAAATCCTTGCGCTACGATTTCCCCAACTCCCAGACCTGTTTCCAGGTACAGTTCTAAAATCTGGTCCAATACATCGTACGGCGGTAGATCATCCTGATCAGTCTGATCTTCTTTCAGTTCTGCCGATGGGGCTTTTGTAATTGTATTAACAGGGATAACCACCTCATCACGGTTGATATAACGAGCCAGTTCATACACCTGCTGTTTTGGTACATCCGAAATCACAGCCAGTCCTCCGCTCATATCACCATACAAGGTGCAATAACCCACTGCCATTTCGCTCTTATTACCGGTGGTAAGTAATAGCGAACCAAATTTATTAGACAAGGCCATTAACAGATTACCCCGTATTCGAGCCTGAATATTTTGTTCAGTTACATCCTCGTCCAGACCTTTGAACAGAGGTTCAAGGGAATGTTGGAAGGATTCAAACAACCCTGAAATTGGGAGTATTTCGAAGCGACAACCAAGATTTTTGGCAAGTGAGCGGGCATCTTCCACCGATCCGGTAGAACTATAAGGTGATGGCA
>QZLB01000074.1 GCA_004796425.1 Desulfobulbaceae bacterium
CTTCGGTATGGTTCGCAACCACCCCACCATTTGCCGCTGCTGTTTTGAGAAAAGCCAGCGTCATCCGCTCGGAATTGTACATATGAGTTTCGTAAAGGGTGTGAGCGCCATTGATGGTGTCGAGTCGGGACAGCAGCGGAATATGTTTGAGGAGCTCCTCTTTTGAATGGAGTTTGCCGAATGGGATCTTTTTTGAAGGGTCAGTAATGAGTTGATTCAGCCCACTGCAAATCAGCCGATACATGCTCATACCGGCAACCATGGCCAACTTCCCTTTCATGAAGCTGGATTTTTCAGTTGGCACCATGAATGGGATATTGCTGGTGATATGGGGCGCAATAATTTGAAAATAGGTGCGCTCCCGGGCTGATTCTCTCACTTTGTTCACCTGCAATTTCTGCAGGTATCGAATTCCTCCGTGCAGCAGCTTTGAAGATGCTGCGGACGTAGACATACCAAAATCCTGTCGTTCGACAAGGGCAACGCTGAGCCCTCTCAGGGCTGCATCATGGGCAATACAGGCCCCGGTAATACCTCCGCCCACGACGAGCAGATTAAAAGTTCTATTTTGTAATTGATTTAAATCTCTTTTCATTAGTGATGATTGTATTTATTCTATTCCATAGTGCTACTGAGAGCCAGATAGTTCAGGCTTCCCTTTGTTCTCCAGCCACCTTCTTTCCCGCGATAACCGTTATTGGCAAGCGTGCTGCAAGGATCACTCTGTGCGGGTAAAGCTTGCGTGAAATCTCTAATTAAGGTAGTCATGTTGCTCTAAAAAGCTGGACATTCAAATCGATTTATGATTTTTCCGCTATCTATTTCTTAGGCCAGGTTGTCGCAAATGGTATTCAGTTCTATCATTTTCCTTTTTCTTTTCCTGCCAATCGTACTGTTAAGTTACTTGATTGGGGGCCAAAGATTCAAAAATATCATACTTCTTGTTGCGAGTCTTTTCTTCTATGCCTGGGGAGAAAATATCTTTGTTCTCCTGATGCTGGTTTCGATCAGTATCAACTATATCCTGGGATTATTGATTGACAAGTCCCAAAAGGAAGGCGGAAAGGGCATCGTGCCGCTTACTATTGCGATTATGGCCAACCTCGGGTTGCTTGGAGGGTTCAAGTACACCAATTTCCTTATCGCAAACCTCAATCAATTTTTGGGCCAGCTGGGATTTGAGCCAATAATCATTGATCAAGTTCATTTACCAATTGGTATTTCATTTTTTACTTTCCAGGCGCTCTCCTATGTGATTGATCTGTATCGTAAAGATGCTTCCGTACAAAAGAACCCAATTAATATAGCGCTCTACATTTCACTATTTCCTCAACTGATTGCCGGGCCGATTGTTAGGTATCATGATGTTGCAAAACAGATTACTTCCCGAGTCACCAGATTTGAGGACTTCTATTATGGTGTAGAGCGGTTTATTATTGGGCTTGGCAAGAAAGTGTTAATCGCAAACGTGCTGGGGAGAACTGCGGACTACATTTTCTCTCTGCCTGCCGAACAGGTTCCCGCCACCCTGGCATGGATCGGTGCCATCTCCTATACCTTGCAGATTTATTATGATTTTTCGGGCTATTCGGACATGGCCATCGGTTTGGGTAGAATGTTTGGTTTCAAATTTCTCGAAAATTTTAATTATCCATATATTGCAACCTCAATAAGGGATTTCTGGCGAAGATGGCATATATCCCTTTCCTCGTGGTTCAGAGATTATCTCTATATTCCACTCGGCGGCAGTAGAAAAGGTGCGGGAAGGACCTACCTGAATCTGTTGCTGGTTTTTTTCCTTTGCGGGCTGTGGCATGGCGCCAGCTGGACATTTGTGATCTGGGGTCTGTATCATGGACTTTTTCTAATCATTGAACGGTTTGCTCCGGTGAAGAAGGTATTTGGCTGGCTTCCTGCGCTGGTAAAACATTGCTATGTGATACTCGTGGTCATTGTCGGTTGGGTCTTTTTTCGAGCGGAAACTTTGGAGCATGCCCTGGCCTATCTGCAGGCAATGCTTTCTCCGGGAAGAGTACCATTTTATAACTCTCAGGTTTTCCTCCACATTAATTTGGAATTTTGGGTTGTCTTCTGGATAGGTATTATCTGTTCGGCGCCCGTTTATCGCTTGGTTGTTTCAGCTTTTCGTGTATGTGGCAACAAATTTGACAACGGTTGCAGTGGCACAATCATTTCTGGAGGATTTTCCATCGCTTCGGTTGGCTATTTTTCCTTTGTATTTCTCTACTCGGTGGCAAGTTTGATGGGTGGTGCCTATAATCCTTTTCTCTACTTTAGATTCTAACCATGTTCTCAGAGAAGATTTCATATCGGGCTGGATCCGAGCGGGTCGTAAAACTCGTGATTTATATCGGTGTGGTCTCTTTTCTGCTCTATTGTCTGCGGATAAAACTTGGCAATGATTTTGAGGCAGCCCAATGGCTGAAATTAGCTAAACGATTCAGCATAGCCCTGTTGCTCGGTGCTTTAATCCTCTGGCGGATCAACACCAGCGAACTTCGTTTACCCCTTCTGGTTTCCCGGCAGGGACTGGTGGTGATCATGTTTCTTGCCTTTTTGTTCTACCCATTGATTTCGCATTACTCGGCGATCTCAAGAGGGGTGGAGAAGACGGCCCAGACGATTACCAGAAAAAATGACGGGGCTGGAATTGCAAAATTTCTGCAATTAAAGTCCTTTCCCTCCGAGTTTGAGTCAAAACGTGAGAAGTTCTTCTCACTGTCTAAGACGTTTATCCACTTTAATGCATTGATAAAAGTTCATATCCTCGGGGTTTCACCCAATAAGAATGTGGCGGTTGGTAAGAACGGCTTCTATTTTGAAGGCTGGGGGGCGCGAAAGGTAGAGCGCGGCATTGTTGAAAACTTCGATAATATTGCAGACTATATGGGTCAGATCCCTTTTTCTCCGGCTGAGTTGAGAAGGTGGAAACAGACACTTGAGGAACGGCAGTACTGGCTCAATGAAAAAGGAGTTCGATATGCGTTCGTTCTAGCACCGACCAAAGCGCTGGTTTACCCGGAATACCTTCCGTCCAGTCTGCAGCGAGTAAATCAAGGAATCACTCGATACCAGCAGCTGTCGGCATATTTAAAAGACTATACCTCGCTGCATTTTGTTGATCTGTTGCCACCACTACTTGAAACAAAAGAGACACAACCATATCCGCTTTTGTTTTATAAGACTGATTTTCATTGGAATTTTTTTGGCGCATTCATTGCGTATCGGGAAATTGTTACCCAGCTCGAAAAAGAAATTCCAGAGCTGAGTTTTCGCTCGCCAGATCTTGATGAATTCGATCTAGAAATAGATGAAAACTGGGCGCATCCACGGTTTCTAAATATGATCGGGTTGCCGGAACGCTTCCACAGAAATGAACATTATCTCACCTTTATCCCTAAACCGGCCACGGGCTATGACCAGGCGCTGGACCTACCGGAGGGTGGCATCCAGGATGTGTATCCTCGTGAGGTGGAGCTTGATGCTCCCGGCAACAAACCTCTGAAAATCAGGATGATTAGAAACCCTGGTGCGGAGATAAACTCATTACTGCTTCTGGGCGATTCGTTTTTCGAGAAGTGTGTCTATTTCTTCAGCGGTCAAGCAAAAGAAGTTTATAATTATCGAACCATTGTCAATTTTCCATACCACATCTTCCGGTATGAGAAGCCTGAACTGGTGATTCAGGAAATATTGAATATGTTTCTTCTCCGCAAACCGCCGCTCAATCCTCCACGGGTTGCCAAATCGTATCCGCAAAAGAAATATCACGACAGCCGTCAGCTGGCTCGCTATGAATCGCATCAGCTCACGGTTTCAGTATCATCTCATGGTAACGGTACGGCAAAAATTGCAATTGAGCTCCCGGATCAAAAGACGCTTGCCGCAGGTGAGTTTAGAACGGTGAAAATCAAACTTTTATCTAAAACCCCCGGTACCTATCAATTTGTCAGTTCCAGCAACTCCGAAGCGCCATCACAGAAGCGGACCATGCGTGCGGGGAAGAACGTCGTATACACATTGCTTCCTCCCCATCACACCAATATCATTGAGTTAATGGTCGAGACCGCACGAGAAGAGGGAATCCCGGAAATTGATTCAGTGAGTGTTCGAACCGATCTGAAGGAATGAGCAACTAACCTGAATAGAGGCCTCAGCTTGCTGATGTTTGGTTATTCCTTGCCCAAAAGGAGCTGATACGGTAGAGTTCTCCGGTTTTCGTTGTAGTGATGAACAGTAGCAGCCCCTGATATGGCGGCTGAAGAATGTTGTACCGGCAATAATACGTCCTGCATTAAGCAGCAGGCTACTATATTGAGGAGCAGTATGTTTAGAGTGAACATCGGTTTGTTATGTATTGCCATGACCACACTAATGCTTGAACTTAACCTGGTTCGGGTTTTTGATGTGATCTGGTATTCGAATATGGCATACATGGTTATTACCCTGGCTATGTTCTGTTTTGGTTTATCGGGCATCTACAGTTCACTGAAACCGCTACAGGAAACGGTTGATGTTCGATCCTATCTCACCCGATTGTCATTTCTGTTTGCACTGTTCAGTCTTGCCATCTTTCCTGCCTTAAACTGGATACCGTTTGACTTCAACGTGCTGTATGACTCATGGTTCAAGGGCAGCATGTTGTTTATTATCATGTACCTGTTCCTGATCATTCCATTTTTTCTGGCAGGGCTGATTTTTACTACGGTTTTTTCCCATTACTCCAATAAAATTCAAAGCTTATACTGTTGGGACCTGACCGGAGCGGCTATTGGATGCATTATTCTAATTCCGTTGCTTCCCCCGATTGGACCAGGAGGTATTCTTTTTCTGGCCTGTAGCTTTGGCCTGATCGCCGCTGCCTGCTTTAGCAAATCAAAAAAGTATCTGACCGTTTTTCTGGTTTTGGCAACAGCAATTGCGCTGGTTCCGGTGATCAAAGACGATTATTTCGAGTTCAAACACCATATTGATAAGCGAGGTGTAAAGGGCGCCAAAGCCAAAAATTTTGTCGAAGACTCCCATTGGGACCCAATTTCAAAAATCGATGTCATCAACTTCGGCAAACAGAAGCATGTGGCATACGATGGCGGTACCCAATCGACATTCATTATCCCCTTTGATGGTGATTTCAAAAAAATGCGTGATGATGTCGAAAATGGCAGAGGATATCACTTTTACAATAGCGGGGTGTATATTTCACATTCACTTAAGCGCGATACCGACCATGAGGTTCTGGTTATTGGTGCAGCAGGTGGGTCAGAGACAAAAGCAGCCCTGATGTATGGTGCCTCGCATGTTGATGCAGTTGAGTTGGTTGGCTATGTAATCAAACTCGGTAAAGGAAAATATTCGAAATATAACGGGAATATCTACAATCACCCCAATGTAAACGCCTTCAAAGGGGAGGGGCGAAGTTTTCTGCGGTCCACCAATCGGTTGTATGACATTATCCAGATGTACTCAAACCATACGAGTTCAAGTATCGCGGCCGGGACCGGGGCCATGGCCACCACATACCTCCAGACGTCAGAGGCATATAAGGAGTATTTCTCACACCTTAAACCGGACGGGATTCTACATATCAATCATCATATCTACCCCAAAATGGTAGCCACTGCAGCAAAGGCCTGGGCCGAGATGGGTTTAAAAGATTTTCGGAAACACGTGGTCGTTGTAGAGGCGGACAGGAAAGGGTTTCAGGATAATCTACCGACCATGATGATTAAAATGGTGCCATGGAGTGCGGCTGAGCTTGAAGAGATTATGTCGCACTTCCACCCGGTGTATAAAATGGTAGTGAACCCGCTAAACCCTGAGCATGACATGCTCTCCGATGAATTTTTTTCCGGTAAATTGTCAAAGGCAACGACTGATAGTGTCAACTATCGGGTTGGTGCATCAACGGACAACAAGCCCTATTTTAATTTCTTGAGAAAGTCTTTTGATAAGCTTGAGGCTGATTATGATAATTTTTCTAACTATTCAACGGTTTCATTGCTAAATTCTCAGCTAAAAGGGGATAAGATTCCCTCGGACGTGATCCATCTGATAGTTACCAGCGGTGCTTCGTTCTTTTTTATCGTGATTTTTATCTTTATTCCGCTGCTCTTTTCGAAAACCGGGAAAATTAAATGGCAGGGAAAAGGGCTCAATCTGCTCTATTTTTCATGTCTGGGAGCTGGATTTATCATTTTTGAATTAATATTTATCCAGATTTTCATGAAGCTGATTGGCTATCCGCTATATACTTATTCGACTATTGTCTTCGGATTATTGCTTGCTGCTGGTCTTGGCAGTGCGGCTTCTGGCAGGATGGGTATTACACCCCAGCACCGCTTTCAGCTTCCTTTCATCGGTATTATCATTTGCAGCGTGCTGGTTTTCCTGGTCTACCCTTACTATTTTGAGCTTTTCCTTCAGACCCCGGCATTGGTCAGAATAATAGCCGCCGTTGCCCTGATTTTTCCTTTGGGTTTCTTTCTCGGAATGCCGTTTCCGCTTGGCATCTTGACTATTGAGTCACAACCCAAAGGGTCGATAGCCTGGGCCTGGGCGATGAATGGACTCTTTACCGTAATTGGCGGATTAGGAAGTGTGCTGCTGTCGATTTTCTATGGGTTCAGAGTAACCCTGATTATTGCCCTGGCGATCTATCTGGTGGCATTTGTCACCTATAATCGGCTTCGCATGGCAGTTACCAGCTAGAGAAGAGACCAAAAAAGCAATCCTGCTGTCTATTCAGGTGTTGTTTCTGCATGTTCTTTCGAGACAGGGGGAATATAATATCCGCCATGCTTGATTGCGTCCGGGGATTTGCTGCCGACCACAATGTTTGGGTTAAAAATGTGGTTTCCTTCTGCGGTGATGACGGCGAATTTATTCTGCTTTTTCAACTCAAGAGCTTCAACTTCCTTGATTTTCTCAAGAAAATTCTTTGTGTTATAGAGTACTTCATAAGAGTGTTTGTCGGTGTGGGCCCGATTATCGACAATGATGAAACTAACGAGCAGCATGGAACAGACTGCAGCAAAAAGCGGTCGAGCCTGCTGCTTGAGCTTGAGTAGGATACGATCGAGAATTATCAGGACAAAAAGCAACCAGCAAAATTGTGCGGTGAGTACATGACAGGGAAAGACGGCCTGATATAAAAGGTATTTATTACTCAGCAATAGTGGGGCTGGGGTCAGTATGATTACGACCAGGAGCAGGAGTAGGATACGCAGGTGAACCCGGTCGCTGCGGATAATAAACAGCGAAATTCCGATAAGCAGGCTGAATAGGAGCAGTTTATCGCTGTTGGCATGGTCATGCAGTCCCATCATGAAAACCTGTTCAATGATTGTATCAAACCACAGTTTCTGAAAAAAATGAGAGGTCACATTATGAAGTTCAAGAGTCGAGCCGGTCGATCCTGTGGTCGTTCCAAGAAAAACCAGGCAGACCAGAATTGTCCAGCCCATTAACCATGACTTCCCCCTGAGGAAAAATACGAAAAGAATACAGAATGGTACGGCCAGCACCGAATATGGACCGGAAAAGACCAGTAGTGGTATGAGCAGAAAGTGAACCACTGCCATGGCACGTGAGTGTTGGTGATCCCATAATAAGACCAGAATCAGGGTCAGCACCAGCAGGTACATCTGAAAGGTGATTGTTACATAATAGAAAAGGTGATTAAGTCCGGACAATCCAAGGAGCAGTGGGGTGATGATCAGAAGGTAACGATTCCTGACCAGCCCGGATCTGGCAAATAAACAAATGGTGGTGACAGAGAGGGTGGATGCAACTGTTTGATAAAGCAGCGGTTGTAATCGAACATCAAATTGTGCAATCAGCTGAGCCGCAAAATTGTTGAATATATTAAAATAACCGTTGGGGTTTCTGAAAATATTCTCAAAACGAAACAGTTCGCCATAGTTAAGCTTGAAATAGTAGGTCGCATCTTCGACATACAGTCCCGGGTGGGAAAAATTTTCCCAGGAGCGAATAATCAGGACCACAATATAAAGCAGACAACCGAGCCAGATCTCCCATTTGCGCTCGGCAAGAAAACGCTGACGATCGAGATGAAAAAACGGCCTGTTACGCCAGTATGAGGTGAGAAATTGCATTACCAGCATTACCTGTTTTCAGCTTGATTTGCGATCATTTGCTCCAATTCCGGGTCCGGCATGAGGGCCTTTTCCAAATTTCGGGCAACTCGTAGATCGATCACCACATCGGGCTGCTCTTTGGCAATTAGTACTTTGGCATCTTCAAAATTCATATGATGAATATAAATGATTTTTCTGAAATTCTGTGAGAGATACTTTCTGAGAAAATTGCCAAAGGAATCATGGATGACAATTGCACTGTACTCCTTTTTTTTGCAGCCATTGGTCACCGGCAAACGGTGAGGTTCGACGTCTTTATATGCCGCTGTTTCCTTGAGCTCTGTCATCCTCCTCATACCGGAGGGTTTACACTCCCTTTCGACATTTATGGCGGGTGCTGTTTCGGTGACCAAGCCGCGAAGATTCATAAAAATTGCCAGATCTCCGGAAAAATCTTCAATCCACTCCTTTTCGCTCGTTTGTTTGAGCGGTTGCAGATTGGGTAGTTTTTTTGAAAGTTGGTTGATCAGTTCTTGATAGACCCCAAAAGCGCCATCGTTATTCCAGTGGCTGTCAGTTTTTAAGTAGACTTGCTGCTCTTGCTTTAAGTGCAAGAGCAGTGCTTCGGTGTCGATGAAATTGGTGAATTGTCCTGATGACCTCAGGTACTCGATGACTTGTGTGTATTTGTTAACTCCCTTGTGCTTTCTAATTCGTCGGGGGAGGTATTCTTCATAGACAGTTTCCTTGTTGGGTATGGGCAGAAAAATGTAATGAGTCCCCATCTTTTTTAGCCACGCGTCCCGGTTTAACAGAATCGATTCAAAATCTTTGAGTCTATTATCGGTAAAGTGGAAGCGCCCAAGATAGTCCCCGAGTGAGCCATTGGCGTTAAAGAAATACCAATTGTCACTGCCAACGATGACCATACCGGTAGGTGAAACTTTAAACAGTTTACACAGGGTATAATTATGTAGCCGGACAATCTGGCTTCGCAGGCCAAAATGGTCTTTATAATATTTCTCAAAGGTTCCTGGAAATGTTTTGATCCCATCA
Source organism: Desulfobulbaceae bacterium (assembly GCA_004796425.1). GTDB lineage: Bacteria > Desulfobacterota > Desulfobulbia > Desulfobulbales > Desulfocapsaceae > MADRE3. The sequence continues at coordinate 9,174 of QZLB01000074.1, forward strand.
ACGGTAAAGGATAATTCTGGAAACTGAACCAGTTTTCTCTTCTCTGATTTTGAGACCTCAAGGTCCTGAGTAAAAAGTGAGATGGCCAGCGGTGTACTCAGGATAATCATAAACATGACAACGATTATGGCTGATAGGGAGAAATATCGTTTCATGCTATTTAAAACCTGAAATATATAAAAGGGTTATAAGCATTTACGGCGAGAAATGAAATGGATATATAGAGCAGTAACCCAAGAGATGCCGGTTTGAATATAATGGTTGTCAGACTATTCTTCCCATGTTCTTTCCCCCAGAGCGGCAATTTTTTGAGATATTGAAAAACAGGTGTTGCCAGCAAGAGCGCACACCCAAAGGTTGCCAGAAAAAGACCATCAGCCTCAATCTGGATACCAATGCTGATACCGTTTATGGGTTGATCTGCCATGAAATAGAGTGCCTTGAGGTAGTCTAGTGCATCTGATAGGTCCTCAATTCTAAAAAATACCCAGGCATTGGTAACAATGAAGAGGGCATAGAAATGTTGAAACAATGGCCTTCTCCTGGCCAGCCATCCTTTCAGGATATTGCGTTCAAGTACCAGAAAAAGCCCGTGGATCAGCCCCCAGATCACAAAATTCCAGCTTGCGCCATGCCAGAGTCCACAGAGTAAAAAGACAATAAAAAGGTTTCGGTAGGTGGTGAGCTCACCCTTGCGGTTACCACCTAACGGAAAATAAAGATAATCTCTGAACCAGCCAGACAGAGAAATGTGCCATCGCCGCCAGAACTCTTGAATTGAACGTGAAATATATGGGTAGTTGAAATTTTCCGGAAAATGAAAACCAAACATCCGGCCTAACCCAATGGCCATATCTGAATAACCGGAAAAATCAAAATAGATCTGGAGGGTATAACAGATAATTCCCAACCAGGCGACTTCGGGGGGAAGATGAGCATAGTCCAGGGCAAAAATTCGGTCTGCCATGGCAGCCATCGGGTTTGCGATCAGAACTTTTTTTGCCAGCCCAAAAGTGAAACGTTCAACCCCACTGGCAAAAAGCGCAAAACTATGGGTTCTTTTGATAATCTGATCGGCGACCTGATTGTATCTCACGATCGGGCCGGCAATCAGTTGCGGGAAAGACGCAATATAAAGACCCAGCCTGAATGGGTTCTGCTGGGCGGCCGTCTCATTACGGTAGACATCGATGATATAGGAAAGTGCCTGAAAGGTAAAAAATGAAATGCCAATGGGAAGGTGAATTGGTTGAGGCAGAATATCTGTAGCAGGTAATGAAAACAAACCAGCCGCATTTGCAACCAGCCAGTTTGTGTATTTAAAGATCCCCAATGTCAGCAGATTTGCTATTATCCCGGCAATCAGCCAGCGTCTTCTTATGAATTGGCTATTGCTCCGATTGATCTGCATGCCGATCGTGTAATTTACGCCGATCGAAACAATCATTATTGCCAGGTAATACCCCTCTCCCCAAGCATAAAACAGCAGGCTGGCAAATAATAGCAGGAGATTTCTGAAGCGCTCACCAACCAGGTAATAGGCGGTGAGGGTGATGGGGAGAAACAGCAGCAGAAATATAATGGAACTGAATACCACGATGGTTCCTCTTCCGGTTAAACCGTGTCGGATTTTGCTATTTCAGCCTGTTTTTCAGCCGACACCCTGACCGCACTTGACAGCAAATAATCAAGTGATGGTTTTGCTCGAGCTACAACGAGGAACTGGTAGGCAAAAAACGAAGGACGCAGCTTTGCGAACAGGTAATGAAAAAAGGTTAATATCCTGCTCAATTTATGACTGCCGAATAACCCCTGATATTCAATGGGAACACCGATCACATGGTCAAAGTGAAAATTGTTCTGACTCAGGAGTTTTTTGAGAGACCGCAGGGTGAACAAACGAAAATTTGAGAGGCTGATGACACCTTTTCTGGTATAGGAAAATCTCCCAAAAAGAAGCAGGATACGAGTGATAAAAAACCCAATATTACCGACTGCCAGAACAATTTTGCAATCCGGTTGGAAGGTACAGAAAGTTCTGAGTTTCGCCACCAGAAGATCAGGTCTTTGCGAAAGGTCGGTATCATCAAGAATGACCAGGTAGTCAATCGGAGAAAATTGGTTTTGCTCAGAGTCGACGAGGGAACCGGTCAGGTGATGTACCGCATGGCCACCATTTTCTAGTTCATTTTTCAGTGTGTCGCTGAATCTGCCAATGATCAGAATCGTTGATGGCGCATCCAGCTCCTTCAGAAACAGCCTCCCCACTGAATAGTTTTGGTGAGAAAATGTCGCTTCTTGTGAAACGGGGCTACAATCATATTTTCGATCATAGAGTATATGAAATCTTTGCACCTTTGATTGAATGGTTGCCTTGCAGACATCGAGGGCATACTTCATACCATTCACATGACAGATCTCGTCACCGTAATAGGTAGGGATTGGAATCTCTCTAATGATCTGTCCGGAGATAAAGAGTTGAATGATGATTTCCGTGTCAAAGTGAAAATCATTCGAGTTCAGATCAAAAGGAATTTTCTTCAGAGCATTGATCGAATAGAGACGATACCCGCTATGAAACTCACTGAGCTTGCTTCCCAATAAGAAATTCTGGAAGGTGGTGAGAATTTTGTTACCAACAAATTTGTAGAGTGGCATTCCACCTTTGAGTGCTGATGAACCCTCCATCATCCGAGAGCCAAAAACCGCATCGGCTTCATTATTCGCAAGAATTTCGGTGAGCTGAGGAAGGCATTCCGGTGCATACTGTCCATCACCATGAACGAGTGCAACCCAGTCAAAACCATTATTCACGGCGTAGTGGAAGCCGATTTTCTGATTTCCACCATATCCCTGGTTTACCGGGTTAAACAGCACCGTCATTTTAAAGGGAATCGACCCGGAACGCCGGGTAAGTTCACTGCGGGCAAATGTCTGGTCCTGCGAAGAGTCATCGATGATCAGGATTTCAACATCATAAAAATCATCCAACTCAATCGGTATGCGTTTTAAAACGCTTTCTATCGTGTTTTCAGCATTGTAGGCAACGATGAAAATCAACAGTCGACCGTGTTTTCTCATGTTTTCCATTACTGCTATCCTATCCTATTAAGCGCCTGAGAATGCAGTTTCGGTACCATTGAGCAGTTCGCTGGTTTCTTCGATTGCTCGTTTTAAAAGGGGTAGACAAGAGTGCCCTCAGTCATATGGCTGGGTTGGCAACTGCATTCCGCAGAGCATGATAATGCAAAAGGAGAACAAGGTAAAGCAGAAGTCAATAGTGTTACGGGTTATATGGTATTGAAATAACACCACTGCTTGTGAAAAGGCTAAAAATTAAGGGTAACTCTGGTCGGCTTTATATGACTCTGAACTGTCAATAAGTTCAGTGGCAATCGATTTTGTTAAATTATAAATGCGCATCAGTTTACTGGCGGTAGATATCTCGATGCGGGCGATCATTACAGCATCATGGTTTGAGCTGCCCAGCCGTTCAGACTTTCTAACCATCAGGTCGTGACGCAATTTCCTGATATGCACTTCGAGATCGACTACCCGGTGGGCATCCTCCAGGCTATTGTTTCGTAATGCTCTACACATCAAACTCAGCGCATCATGGACGACGACATAAAGCCCCTCGGTCAGTTTGGCTGTTTCATCGCTTTTCGTATAGTGAATCCCCAGCTCCTGTTCGCTCAGCTCAACAAGGTTTGTTTCTATAACATCTCCAATATTCTCGAGTGCCACCGTCGCCATCAGAAGTACCTGGTGCTCCTTGGTTTCGCGCACGGTTAAGCTGTTCTTGCGAATCTTGCTCAGGTATTCAATGCAGGCCGCCTCCAGGATATCGATTTTGTCATCTTCTTTCTGAATTGCAGAAAGTCTGTCAGGGAGTCCTGACTTCAAGGCCAACCGTGTTGCATCGAGCATTTCCAGCGTGATTTCTCCTATGCGGGCCAGCTCCTGCCGTACCCGTTCAAGAGCAATGGAGGGGACATCGAGCACCGCGTTGTCGATATAAAGCGGTTCCGTGTCCCGCTGTTCGAGACGCTCGGGAACAATGGTGCGGGCAATCCAGGCAAAAACCGCGGTAAAGGGGAGAAAGACTATCGTGTTGATCACATTGAAAATACTGTTTGCGTTGGCTATTTGCCGGGGGACCTCGGCAGCCATGCGCGCACTGCCAGTCAGTTCTGGTGATTGGGGGGATACTCGAATAGCAATATCGGCAAGACTGCTAATAAAAAAGAGCCAGACCAGAACACCGGCAATGTTAAAACAGATATGTACAACGGCTGCACGAACCGCCTCAGTTGGTTTTCCGAGGGCAGCAAGGAGTGCAGTTACACAGGTTCCGATATTTGCCCCAAGTGCCAGAGCGATACCTGCTTCAAGGGGTAGAAAGCCTTCACTGGCCAGGGCAATGGCAATGCCAACTGTTGCTGCTGAGGATTGGACAAGCCCGGTAAAAAGTGCTCCGGCAATGATACCCAGGACTGGTTTCTGCATTTTCTGCAAAAATACGAGAAACGGTTCATACGAGCGGAGCGGCGACATGGCATCGCTCATGATAGACATACCAAAGAACACCAGTCCCAAGCCCATTAACATCATGCCGAAATATTTTGGTCGTTCTCCTTTGTTGACAAAAATTAAAAAGAACCCAACCGCGATTGGCAGGAGTGCATATTTGGCAATATTAAACGCCAGCAATTGCGCCGTCACGGTTGAACCGATATTGGCCCCCATGATGACTCCCACAGACTGGGAAAGACTCATTACCCCTGCGGTTACAAAGCCGACTACAAGAACGGTGGTAATCGAGGAAGAATTGAGAATCCCGGTGACCACCGCACCGGTTATCGCACCCATGAAGCGATTGGTCGTTAACCGGGCAAGCATGATCTTCAGGGTTTGACCAGCAACTTTTTTTAATCCGTCCGAGAGCTGTTCGAGCCCTGCAAGAAAGAGCGCCAATCCACCGCCTAGTCCGATCAGAATACTAAACCAATCCATTTGCTTAGCAGGGTTCTCAGCTGCTGAGAGACCCACCGGTACAAGCGTACAGGATACGACCAATATCAGGACATGGATTGGTTTGTGAAAAAAAGCGGAGGAATACATGAAGTTATTACTCAGTGACAGCCCCAGTGTGCGCCAATCGCAGACGTTCAAGGCTTTTATTCACTTCTTGAAAGTTGCGTTTCGAATCATGATGTTGTCTGATATGGTTTTTCGCCGCCTCTCGCATATCGATACGCAGCTGTCTGTTATCCAATAATCGAGCAATATCTCTAACGAACTGGTCCGGTTCTGAGGCATCTGAGAGAAACCCGGTTGTTTCATGAACGATCGCTTCCTTCGCCCCCCAGTTGTGGAACGCAACCGCAGGCAGGCCGGAAGACTGCGCCTCAAGATAGACCATACCTAATGATTCCTGAATACCGGGAAAGGCAAAAACATCGGCCCCACTATAATATCGGTAAAGTTCGGCCCGTGGGACTTTACCGACAAACAGAATATTGTTGCCGAGCTTTTTGTTTCCTTCCTGCTCAAGGACCGAACGATTAATACCATCTCCGATTACAACCAACAATATTTTGTAACCGCTTGCCATGAGCTCTGCACAGCTGTCAATGACCTTTTTTACCCCAATGGTTTTGACGCCGGGTCGAAACATGGCGGTTGTCATTACCACCCTCCTGCCCGCAGTGGCCCATTTCTCCCGCAGTGCTTTTCTTGAGACCAAATCAAATACGAACTGTTCCGGTTTTAATCCAGGTGCAATGTATTGTACTCGGTCTTGAGGGAGCAACCGTTTCAAGTTCAACTCGTCATTTCTTTTATTGGTAAAGACCAGATCGGCTTTGAGTAGCGCTTGTCGATTCATTAAAAACCCGGGGTATGTGACAGGATTACGTTTTCTTTTGGTCGAATAAATCCCTTGAAATATCGTATACGGGATCCCCAGTTTTTTGCTGCAGTAAGGGCCCAGGAGATCAGGCGCTTTATAATAGGAATGGTAGCTGAGCCAAATGTCCGGTTTTTGTGATTTGAACCGCTTGACGATTCTTTTTCGCTCCAGAGCCACATTGAGCAGCTTCCAGGGGCGACGGTAGAGCCATCTGGATCTGAGCCTGGACACAAGATCGATGTCGTGTTGCTGGGCGGCGAGGAATTCATAGAGTTCCATACCGGTAATAAGATCACCGGATGGATTGATATGGCCCAGGGGTTTGAAAGGCATATAATAGGGGATTTTCATATAAGATCCGGATAGTATGCAGTAATAACGCTGGGCCATGGAAAAAAACGATTTCCAACCACCATAGTTTACTGTATCAGTTTCCAAATGTGAAGTGGTGGCAGATGATAATTGGCATCCATCAGGCAATTTATCAGTGGCAGGAGTGATGCCCCTTTGGTTTACGGTCATTGGCATTATTATGAAAAATATTGAGAGACCGTGGTCCGCTCTTGCTGTGAGCAAAAATATATCTGCAATAAATACGGGGTGGAACCCGCAGCGAAATTTCTAATAATGAAATGATGAAACCTCCCGGATCAGTGAACGGTTTTACCATTTTGCTTCTTGTTCTATTAGGGTCTGTCGGATGCAGCCAGAAAGTGTTGGTTATCCCTGAAACACAGGTGTCCTCTGGCGAGGTGTTACCAGGAGTTGATGGTGATCAACGAGCGGTTCGGACAGAATTGTACAATCAATTTGAGAAATGGCGTGGTACGCCTTACCGGTCGGGAGGATTATCTCAAGAGGGAGTTGACTGTTCAGGGTTTGTCTACCTTACGTTTTTTGAGTGCTTTGGGATTCGGTTGGCACGAAACACTGAAGCGCTTGCAATAACAGGGAGTCAGGTAAGGGCCCATTCGCTGCGGAGCGGAGACTTGGTGTTTTTTAGGACCGGATGGCATGAGCGGCATGTGGGTATTTATCTTGAAAAAGATCGATTTCTTCACGCATCGACAAAGTGGGGAGTAATTATTTCATCAATCAGTGATTATTATTGGCGGGATAAATTCTGGCAAGCGCGTCGATTGCTCCAATAGGGATGATAATGATAAACGATAGACTCGATATTCTCTTGTATGGTCATGACGGTCGTGGTTTGGGACACGTAAGCCGAACCGTCGCCATTGGCATGGCGCTCAGGCGCCTTTACCCTGAATTGAAAATCTGTGTACTTACCGGGTGCGCTCAAACCAATGAACTGATTGGTCCCGTTTCACTGGAGTGGATAAAACTGCCTTCTTATCAGACGGAAGTAACAGGCGGAATATCCAAGGGTATTGACGGGTTCTGTGGATTCAGTGACCCCGCGCTGGGCAAAGCGCGCTCAACAATGATTAGAGAGACGGTACGTTTGTTGCGGCCGCGCGTTATACTCGTGGATCACGCGCCACAGGGCAAACATCGGGAGCTTCTGGAGATGTTCGAAGATTGCTCGGAAGATCATCAACCAACCATGGTGCTGGGAATAAGAGGTGTTGTTGGTGCCGTTGCTCAGACAGTTTCGCCTGTTGCTCAGGCGCTTTTTAAAAGTCGCTTCAAAAGCTTGCTCTGGTATGGGGACCGGCAAATTCTGGGCAATAGCCATCCCCTTGAGCTTAAACGAGCATTCTCGACCGATCCGGTTGAGTGCGGGTATGTTTCTCGATTGAAGGAGCTGGACCAGCAGAACGGCCCACCACCGGCGGAGTCGAACAAGACACTGAAATCCTGTTTGATTTCAGTGCCATGGCAGGGTGAGTATACCGGAGATTATGTGCAGAACCTTGCCCGGGCTATTGCGGCACTCGGCTCATCCCAGGTAACGTTTCATCTGTTTATGGGTGAATCGGTAGACCGGACTCTGGCCAACTTGTTTGACTCCATCGAAGGATGTCAACTCTATCCGTTCAGTAGTTTATATGCGCAGTGTTTGGCGGAGTCCTCGTCTTGTATCATCTTTGGCGGGTACAATTCGCTGACCGATATCATATATTTTAACATCCCATCCCTGGTTATTGTCCGGGAAATGCAGGACCGCGAGCAGCAAATTCACCTTCAATCGTTGCGGAATCATTCGGATCTGATAACCGTCCAGAGTGAGCAGCAATGCTCAGTAGAATTCCTGCTGGAGGCACTCAAGCGGTTGACTGGTCCCCCTTCACCCACACGAAAGTCGAGTACCCGGATAAACATCAACGGGGCCGAAAATAGCGCTCACCACCTGGCGGGGCTCATCGATCGCTGATAAGCCCGAGCATGTGCAACTCAGCGTGCAGTTTTTTCTCACCACCCCGATTATGATGATTATTCTATGCATCAGGCCAGCAAGAACGAAGATTAATTGAACAGTATCAAACAGTGATGGATGAAAAAATCATTGACGTTTCCGGAGTTTCTAAACGGTACTCCGTAGGTGATCGGCAGATCAGTGTTCTCAAAGATGTTTCGCTGACCATTCACCGTGGTGAGTTTGTGATCATTGCAGGGGCCAGTGGGTCGGGTAAGTCTACCTTGCTGAGTCTGCTCTCTGGCCTGGATCAGGTAAGCAGCGGTGACATCTCTATCCAGGGTCATCTGCTTAATGGTATGGCCGAGGCAAAACTTGCACCACTGCGAAATCAATTGATGGGCTTTGTTTTTCAGTCTTTCCACTTAATTCCATCGCTGAATGCTCTGGAAAATGTCATGTTCCCCTCTGAGCTGCAAAAAGATCCCGGTGCTCAGGACAAAGCTGAGGAGCTCTTAAAAAAAGTGGGTTTATGGGATCGGAGAAACTCAATGCCTGAACAACTGTCAGGGGGAGAAAAACAAAGGGTTGCGATTTGCCGGGCATTGATAAATAAGCCACTGGTAATTTTTGCCGATGAACCGACAGGAAATTTAGACTCCACTAATTCCAGGGAAATACTTGAGCTGATGATGTCACTTCGGGATGAGTATGGTGCGACCATGGTAATGGCAACCCACAGTAATGAAATTATCGCTCAGGCTGACCGGGTGTATCGGCTGCATGATGGGGTACTCAGTGTCGAAACTACCAATTGATCAACTGCATATTCGCTACATTTTCCGGGAAATTTTCTCCAGTAGCAAGATTGCGGTGATCTTTGTATTTTGCGTGGCGCTATCGATCTCATCGTTATCTGCACTCAATAGTTTCAAGCGGGATATTGAGCATTCCCTGAAAAGAGAGGCGCGTGAACTTAATGGTGGCGATGTCATTCTGCAGGCCCCGCATTCACTCAGCCACATGTTGGAGGAGCCTTTGCAGGAGGTTGTAAAAGGCGGCCTGGCTGAAGTTGTACGGACCATATCGTTTTATTCGGTGATCCGTGAAAACACTGGCGAGCAACCGCTTTTTGTCAATATCAAAGCAGTGGAAGATAATTTTCCCTTATTCGGTGATATTGTGCTCGAGTCGGGCGCAGCGTTAAAAGATAGGCTGCAGCCCGGAAAAATACTATTGAGCCGTGAGGCAGTTGACCGGCTTGAGATTGGACAGGGAGCCCGGGTTGTACTGGGCGAGGTTGAACTTGAGGTTGGGGGAATTTACCAGAGTGATCCCACACGACCTGTCTCGTTTTTATCCTTTGGACCGGGGGTTTACATCGACTATGATGATGCCGAGCGTACGGGTCTTTTAGGCAAGGGAAGCCGGGTCAGACATGAGGTCTTGTTAAAAATAGTGGGTGAAACCGATCCGGAAATGGTCACGGCGCGTTTAAAGGAGCGAATCGAAAGTGATCGGGTGCAAATTGACACTGCCGGTTCATCCTCAAATAGAATCAGTCGGTTTTTCGATAATCTGCTCTTTTTCCTGTCCTGTATCAGTATTCTGACCCTGATGCTTGGTGGCGCGGGAATGCAGGGCAGCCTCTCAGCGATTTTTCGACAGAAGGAAAAGACCATCGGGATCATCAAAGCAATGGGTGCATCTCGAGGGTTTATCTACCTGCATTATCTTTTCTCGGTTCTCATTCTCGGGTTCTTTGGCATTGCGACGGGAGTTTTCGGCGGTATAGTTCTCAAATATTATTTCCCGATTCTTTTTGAGGGGTTGCTCCCGGATAGTTTGAGTTATACATACCGGGCCATTGATTTTTTTGACAGCGTGATCCTGGGAATTGTAGTGGTTACGCTCTTTTCGTTTCTGCCATTGTATCGCCTCAGTGGTGTTAAACCATCGGTGATATTTCGCAAAGAGTCTCGTTCACTGCTCAGTGGTGCCGGCAGTTGGCTTGGCATCGCTTTTGGTTTCATTGTCCTCACTCTATTGATCATCCGGCAACTCGAAGAGTTGAGTACTGCACTGTATTTTATTGGCGGCTTGGCTGGATTGATTATCCTGGTAAGTCTGGTTTCGCGATTGATCGGTTATGGGCTGCGAAAGTTTCAACCAACAAACCTGCTGGTAAAGCAAGCACTCAGGTCTATTTTCCGGCAAGGTAATGCGACCAATACCGTCGTTACCACTCTGGCGTGCTCGCTTGCGGTACTGTTGATGATTCTTTTGTTGCGCTTGAATCTCTTCTCATCATTTATTCATTCATACCCACCAGATGCACCTAATTTGTTCTGTATTGATATCCAGGTTGACCAGGTAGAGTCCTTCCAGAAGGTGGCGGGCGGTGCAAATCTTTTTCCGGTAGTTCGAGCGCGACTATTATCCATTAACGGGAGGCCGGTGGATACCGAGAGGGAACTGGAGCGTCGCAGTGATAATCTGGCTCGCGAATTCAACCTGACCTATAGGAATCAGCTGCTCCCTGATGAACGAATCAAAGAGGGGCAGGAAATGTATCGTCTGGATCCTCCTGAAGCTGGAATTCATCCGGTTTCGATTCTTGATTATATAGCCGATGTTGGCGATATAAAGATGGCAGATATTCTGGTATTTAACATCGCAGGTGTTGAGTTGAAAGCCCAGGTGTCCAGTATTCGGACCAGGACTCAATCCCGACTCTCACCATTTTTCTATTTTGTCTTCGAAGAAGCGGTGCTCAAAGATGCGCCGCAAACGTTTTTTGCAGCCCTTACGGTACCACGGGAAGAGATGACCGATACCATCCGGCAAATTGTCAAGGAACTGCCCAACATCAGCATTATCAACGTTGCCGAGTTGGCTGACAAACTCGGTGCTTTGATGGTAAAACTTGCGAGAATTGTGACGTTCTTTTCCTCATTTTCCATACTGGCCGGTTGTTTCATCATGATCAGCTCACTACTGGCGACAAAACTCGATAGAATAAAAGAATCAGTCTATTACAAAATCCTTGGCGCAGACTCGGGTTTTGTTTTACGGGTACTCCTTGTGGAGTCCATGTTTATCGCCCTGCTCAGTTTTGTGGTGGCATTTCTGGTCGGAGTCACAGGAGCTTATCTGGTCTGTATCTATATTTTTGACATTGAGTTTCAGATATTCTTCCTGCAGTTGTTTATTGCATTTCTGGTTATTGTGTCGCTCATTACCACAACCGTTATCCTCAGCTCATGGGGAGTGGTGAGCCAGAAACCTGCAGGGTACCTTCGACAACTCGGTGGCCATTGATCGATATGAGAAATCCACGTATAACAGTGATCATAGTGACCCTGGTTTCAATCCTGCTCTTTGGCTGCGATGCAGTTGAGAAAAAGGAGCTATCACAAACCCCACCGGTGGTAGAAAAACCGTGTGAGAAACGGATTGTTGCCTTTGGTGACAGCCTCACGGCGGGCCTCGGGGTTACCCGGGAGCAAAGCTATCCCGCACTGCTTGAAAGTCGCTTGAAAACGGATGATATCTGCATTGAAGTTATCAATGCGGGTGTTAGTGGAGAGACCAGCAGTGGGGCATTATCTCGAATCGATTGGGTGCTGAAGCTGAAGCCGGACATCGTCATTCTTGAGACAGGAGCCAATGATGGTCTTCGGGCAATTGTGCCATCGCTGGTTAAAGAGAATATTGCTCAGATACTTCAGACTCTTCAGGATCAGGATGTGGTGGTC
>QZLB01000071.1 GCA_004796425.1 Desulfobulbaceae bacterium
GCGCCAATAGGTTTGACGTTCAAATCTGCCTTCACGATGAATGAGAAGCCAGCTTCCCTGCTCAAGGGCTTTGATATCTTTAAAAGCAGTCATCGGTCGGGGGGCCACGCTGAAGGATAAGGTGTGGTATAACCCTTCAAGGTCGACCTGCGGTTTAAAAAGTTTTGAGGCCAGCACGGTCTTTATATCTGAGCCGAAGATAAATTGATCATCGCTAATGGTATAATAAAACGGTTTAATCCCGACCCGGTCACGGCAACAGAACAGACTTTTTTCATGGTTGTCCCATATTGCACAGGCAAACATACCATTGAAATGGTGCAGGGCAGCAGGTCCCCACTGCTGGTAGGCATATAACAATACCTCTGTATCGCTTTGACTTGAGAATTGTACCCCTGTACGTTGCAGTTCCGGAATCAATTCACGATAGTTGTAAATCTCGCCGTTATAGACAATCCAATACCGACCATCGGCAGTGCACATCGGTTGGTGGCCGGATTCAGATAAATCAATGATGGAAAGTCGTCGGTGGCCCAGAAAAAGATGGCCGGCAGTTTCAACCGCATCTGCGATGTCCACCTGTGGATAATAGCGATGGCGAGGTGTGCTGGGTGGTGTATCGGGCCCTTTGAAGATTTGAACCATGCGGTCCGCTTTGTCCGCGATCAGGTACCCTTCATCATCCGGTCCTCTGTGGGCCATCGCACGGGTCATCTGACGGATTGGATTGGTGTTTAGTCTCTGTTCTCCATTTAAACTGAGTATCCCCGCAATTCCGCACATACGCGCTCTACCTCATGATATCAAACAACAATCGAATGATCAGGTGGTGCTGGTCGTTTATCTGAGTTGCTCGGGCGACTGTTGTTTTCATCCTTCGATCATTTTTTCAGGCCAGGTAATTGACTACTATAAGTGAGGCTGCAGAAGTTGTTGAATCCTGAACTGTATGACGCCCTGGAAGGGTGCCGGGGATGCCCGAATTTCAGCAATGCACCATAAGAAATCCATCTGCCCTGCAGGTTTTTTACCAGTTCATCCAGCCGTAAAAACGAATCCTGCAGATAGTCCCGCTTAACAATATTGGTTCCCCAGGCGGCCCAGAACTGGTTATAGCCCTGTTCTTCGCAAAACTGCCTGATTCGTTTTACATTATCTTCAATCAGTCCCATGTCTGCTGAGTGGGGGAGGTTATCAGGTTGGGTTGATCTCAGTGGGTAAAGGTTGGCGATCACGAATCCTTTATAACCATTGAGTGCTGCAATTCGCTCGATTTTAGAGGCGGTTATATCTGAGGTTTGCTGATCTGCGATACTCGGATTCAACCCTATTACCATGATGGATGGCGAACCTTTTTTACCAAGCAGAAAGCGGGCGGAGTTATCAGGGCTTGATTCGTAAATATTGTAAATCAATGGTTTTTCTGATTGTGATTTGTCTGATAAATGATGTTGTTTTTGACCGACCATGAGCAAAAGGAGCGGCTATCTGGTTTGCTACCAGGTTACCAATTGAGATACTTTTTTGTGATTCGATTTAACTCCTGCTCAAATCCATCAGGGGATAATTCAGAGACGGTTCCATGGATATCAACACCTATTTTTATGAAGGCTGACAGTAATAAGGGATCAAATTGATTACCGGAATGGAGTTGCAATTCAGCAAGCGCGCCATCCACCTCGAGAGGATTCCGATATGCCCGTTCTGAGGTGAGCGCGTCAAAGGCGTCAGCGATACTGAAAATACGAGCTGTCAGGGGTATTTTTTCATGGGTTACACCAGTGGGGTAACCGCTGCCGTTGTAATGCTCATGGTGGTACTTGATAACCTCACCGGCGGGTCGAAGCCACCCGAATCGCTTGATTTGCAGATAACCATCTTGGGGATGTGTTTTGATTTGGGTATGGGTTTCATCATCGAGTGTCGTTCTGGCTAACAGGATTGGTGAGTCGATCTTGAGCATCTCCAGGTCGTGAAGAAATGTTCCCATTATCAATGCTCGCATCTCCAATCTGCTTATGCCAACCTCTTCGCCAAGGGCCACCGCGTAAATCAGCACCCGATGGTTGTGGTAGACCGATCCTGAATGAATGGCTGAGAGCGCCCCCCCGAGCTTTTTGAGCAGGAACGCATTGGCTTTGCCCAGCTGATGAATGGTGTTGATTATCTTCCGGTTGAGTAATGAGAAACCAAAAAAACAGATGATGCCGCAAAGCAGGGCGGCGAAGAGGTGCAACCCAATGGTTGTCAGGGACTCGTTGAAGAGTCTTTTCGTCGCCAGGGGAGAAAGTAAGCGTATGCTATCGACAAAACCAACCAGTTGATTCGTTTCAGGTGAAAGGATAGGACTTGAGACACTGATATAGAGTCGCCAATTGTTGAGCAGTATCACCCCATCATCATTGATGTAATCTTGGGCCGGATATTTTTTTCTAAAAAGTTCATTAATTCGATCACCTTGATCAGAACTGATTTCAAGGATGTGTTCTCCCGTTGCATTCCGGTATTGAAGGTATAACTCGGGGGAATTGAAATTCAGCAGTGTTGCTTCTTTCTTAAGCTGGCTCACCCCGTGCTCGCCCGGAGATTGAAGATAGCGCAAATAGCTTGGTTGGTAATAAAGAGAACCGGTTATTGCCTGATTGATCAGTTCCTTTTTTATCTGTCGCAGCTCGAAAAACACGATCACTGCAAGGATCAGCATAAAGGCAAAGAGGGTGGCAAACAGCATGCGCTGAAAAAGCCGCCGATAAATCTGGTTTTTACGGTTGGAAAAAATCATGCGTGGGCCCTTTGTCAAATGAGCCGCCATCATACCATTCTAAGTACCAAATAACAAACTCGCTATGAGTCAGGACTATCGGTTTGTACAGTCCTTTGGTTGAAAATTATCACGTGGAGGGAGCAACCCACATTGATCGCAGGGTATCCGTAACAAAAAAACCGGAATCAATCAATTGATTGATTCCGGCTCGCTCAGCTTTACTGAAGTTGTTACGACTTAAATATCGTCTTCGAGATTGGCCGGCTCGTAGTATTCGTGGGGATGGCTGCAGGAAGGACACTTTTTGGGAGGCTCGGTTCCCTCATGGATGTAGCCACAGAGTGAGCATTTCCACTGGATGGGGTTCTCACGTTTATAAACGGTGCCGTCTTTTACCCGGGCCAGCAGTTTCTTATATCGCTCACGATGATGTGCTTCAACTTTGCCAATCTGCTCAAATAGCATGGCTGCTTCCATATTTCCTTCTGCTTTGGCTGCTTCGGCAAATTCGGGATACATGGTTGTCGTTTCGTAATCCTCACCATCGATTGCTTCCTGCAGGTTGGCGGCGGTGCTGCCTATACCACCCAATAATTTGAAATGATCGTTCGCATGTCTCATTTCATTGTCAGCAGTTTCTTCGAATAGTTTGGCTATGTAATGGTACCCCTCTTTCTTAGCTACCTTGGCGAAATAGGTGTATTTGTTTCGCGCCATAGATTCGCCTGCAAACGCTGCATTCAGGTTCTCAGTTGTTTTACTCATGGTACGCTCCTTTTGAATGATTTGAAACAAATGGAATCATCGATTCCAGTTGGCAGTCAATATGGTTGTTGATAATGATAATTTTTATCAAAAAACGCAACACAATTCTAAAATTTATTTTAATTCTAACACGATACCACATTGTGGTGGCTTTGATTGTCTCCTTTCCGCACCAATAACCTACCGTTTACCAACGGTTTTCGTCAAGTGTTCGATGAGCTCTCAAACAGCTATTTTTTTTCTACCGGTGGTCCTTTTGTGTTTCCTATTGTTCGGAGATGTGGGGAGAAAGCCTGAGTACCAGTTTACCAGGTTTTACCAGAACGTGTTCGACGTTCATGTGAATCAAGAGTTGCTTGTTGATGGTGTTTACCGTCAGAGGGGACAGATTTTCGAGACTGAGCGGGTATTCGCGACTGCTGAGCAAGGAGGCAAGAAGCCCCTGTAATTGATCAGCCGACTGGTTTCCTGAGGTATGCATCTCTGTGATCTCTGGTCTTATGTAGAGCAATCGGCTCCCCTGAACATAACGGATTTCTGAGCGTAGATTAAAGCTAAGTCGGGCATTCCCCACATTGAGTCGAAGCTGATGTCCGGCAATTTCTGTGTTGATAGATACATTGGATCCATCAATCCATGCTTTTGCAAAGAGTGCTCCATCTTTGAGTTGGATGTCAGTGATGCGCTGGATGGTAATAATTCCACCAATCATTTGGTAGTCAGAGGTGTCAAGCTGCATCGGTAGGGATTTCTGTACTAAATCTGCAATTACCGGTTGAGGTATTTTGAGC
>QZLB01000200.1 GCA_004796425.1 Desulfobulbaceae bacterium
CAGTAACCAAACTGCCGAGCCAAAAGGAAATCCCACAGCTTCTCAAAGACATCTCTGCGCTCGGCAGAAATGCCGGGCTGGAATTTCTTACTTTTGCTCCTCGACCACATACCGAGAGGAACTTTTACGATGAGATACCGGTGGACATCGATGTCAGCGGTCCCTACCACGCCATGGGATATTTTTTTGATCAAGTAAGCAAACTGGACCGAATTGTCAGCGTCAAAAGTGTCAGAATGACCAAACCCAAAAAGGTTCAGGGCGAAATACTGCTGGAATCAAAATGTCAGCTGCTAACCTATCGTTTCACAAACAAAAAATTGGAAACCGCAGCTGATAAAAAGAAGAAAAGACGAGCCAAGAAGAAGAAATGAACCGGTGAGAATTAGTCATGAAAACGATTCGCTGTTATAAATACATAATCCTGTCAATCGCCTGGTTGTTGTTCATTTCACTGCCCGTAACATCAGTCATCGCCCAGGATCCTCCGGCCGGACAGGAGACTGACGCAACTGAAGCGCCAGCAGTAAATGTGAGTATGCTTGCTGACGAGGACTATAATTACGTCATGGAAGGCCGTGCTGATCCATTTCTACCGTTTATTTCCGAACGAACCACCAGTAATGAGCAGCCAGATACGATCATCGAAGAGGATAAAATCCTGACCGGAATGCAATTGTTTGAACCAAGCCAGCTCACCCTCGTGGCACTGCTTGAATCTGAAACAGACCGGTTTGCCATGGTTCAGGATTTTACCGGCAAAGGTTACGTGATTGAAATCGGTACCAAGATAGGTCGGGACGGCGAAGTTACCGACATCGTCGACAACAAAGTAATAATTACCGAAACCACTATAGTTCGTGGCACTCCAAAGGATAACAAGATTGTCATGGTTTTAAATCAAGAGGGAGAAGAATAGATAATGTATACTCGGGCATTCACTACATTTTTGGTCATTTTCTCCACTGTCTGTCTGTCCTTTTGGGCACTACCTGAATTTGCAGCCTCCCAACAGGGTGTTACTTTTCAGATTGCAGACGTTAAAACAGCAATGAAGCCGGATGGTTTCACAATGACCATTGCTGGGGATTCGACACCACAATATGCCTCCCGCGAAGCATTTGATCCTTACCGGATTATCGTGGAAATAGCCGGCGCTGATTTCGACCCAGCGGTCAAGATAGAAGAGTTGCTTCCCCGGAACTCCTATGCACGGTTGAATGTTACCTCCCTGAAAAATCAGGATCCACCGAGCGTGCAATTTGAATTTACTGCTGCCAATGACACGCTTTCCTACGATGTAATGCGGGTGAAAAATGGTCTTGAGCTGAGCTTCACGGCTGCCGCAGTGTCCATGACTGCAGCGCCAAAAACTGAAACACCCCCCGCTAATCAAGAAGTGGAACTCAACGCCGTACCGGACCAGAAAGTTGACCTTCTCGAGGAGCAAATCAGCGCTGAAGAGGCAGCGGAAAAGGCCAGAGACAGTTTTTCAATCTCCGGTTATGACAATGAAAGGATTAGCGTCGACTTTTATAAAATCGACCTGCATAACGTGTTCCGGCTTTTCAGACAGGTAACTGACCTCAACATTATTGTCGATGAGGCGGTAGAAGGATCTATTACCCTGGCACTGACCGATGTCCCCTGGGATTTCGCCCTGGATATTATCTTGAATCTTGCCGATCTCAAAAAAGAAGAACAGCATAACACCATCGTTGTTTACCCAAAGGACAAGGAATTTATCTGGCCTTCAAATGCAGAAGACAACCTCTCCTTTGAAGCTGATGTGGAAGTCGTTAAAGAGCAAGCCCTGCTGATTGAGGAATCTACCAATCAGCCAGAAGAGATCATGAAGGCCAAAGAGACAATGCTCAAGGCTCAAAAAGCTGAACAAAAAGGTGATTATGAGGACGCAGTCGCCCTTTACGAAGAAGCGTATGAGCTTTGGCCGAAAAACTCAAAAATTGCCAATAAAATCGCTAATCTTTATCTAGGCAGACTTAATATGAGTTCTCGAGCTCAGTATTTTGCCAAAAAAAGTCTTGAAAGAGATCCTTCAGACACCAAAGCAGCGCTCTATTACGCCATCAGTCTGGCAAATATGGAGAAGGTTTCCGAGGCCATGGAATATTTTAATCAGAGTGTGAGTGGCACTCCTCCGATGAAAGAGGCCCTGATCAGCTATGCTGCATTTTGCGAGCGAAATGACAAACCTGATGTTGCCCTGAAATTGCTTGGGACTTATGCGACCAATTATGGTGATACCGTTCATGTCATGGTCAGCAAGGCTCGACTACTAGACAAAGTCGGAGAAACGGATAAGGCGACAAGCCAATACCGCGAAATCCTGACCTCCGGGTATCAACTGCGCCCCGATTTACGGGACTATATTAGAGCACGAATTACCGGTGGCGCTGCCACTGCGAATTGATTTATTAATAGATATTTATGGCAAAACAACTGCTTCTGCTATCTGCTCGTCATCTTTGCCTAAGAGGTTCTGAAACATGAAGTCAAAAAACAGTTTTTCACGTTATCTGGTTATCTTGCTGTTAGTACTTTTTACCGCATCATGTGGAAATCAGCAGCAGGCTGAGGAGCCGATGGTTCCAGAGCCAACGACCGCCGCTGAGGAGCCGGCAATGCCTGAGATCCCCAAAGCTCCGGCAACGCTGCCCGTTATGTACCAGAACCCGGCATACATGGTGGATTCTGAAATTGAAGATGAGCTCTTCGATGGTGACGAGGGATCAGTGCTCAAGGTAGGAGCCACTATCCGCTCTACCGCTGGTCCACAACCACTCTGGGATATCTTGAAGCGACTTGCCGCCTTGAAAGGAATGAATGTTTCCTGGGCAAGTGACGTTGATCAATCCGTCCTCGTCGATGTTGACATCAATGCTAACGATGATTTTTATGTGGCCATTGATAACCTGCTCCGACAGGTTGACTATTTCCATGAGATGCAGGGCAATACGATCGTTGTCAAGTACAAGGAAGTACGCCAATTCCACATTGCCATGCCTTTTGTTAAATCCAATTACAAAACAGGTACTGGTGGTAATGTCCTCGGCAGCAATGATGCCTCCTCGAACATTGATGGAACCATTGAACTCAAATCAGACGAGAACACCTTTGATATCTGGGACAATATTCAAGCCAACATGGATGCGATCATCGCCCTCTGGAATACTGAAGCCGTCACCGACTCTGGAGGTTCAGACGATGATGCTGAAGACGAGGAAGGTGAAGACGCCGGTGGTGATGACGATGGCGTCCAGCAGGCGACCAGGCGTGTGTCTTCAGGTGGTACTGCCTATTTCATTGACAAACCGGTCGGTATTATCACCGTTACCGCCCCGCGTCCGCTACTCGAAGAGTTAGAGAGATATTTTGAAAGTCTCACCAATGCATTATACAAGCAGATATCAATTGAAGCGAAAATCCTGGAAGTGCAGCTTACAGACAACTCCTCAATTGGTATTAACTGGAATAACGTACTGAAGAACTTTAATGTGACCGGTACCCTCCAGATGGGAGCAAACGGCTCTTCCGATTATTATCAGGATGGGCAGGTATGGCCCACCGTCAAACGTAATGACAAAAGTTTTAATGACGGAACCTATCGGGGCAGTTTACTTAACCCAACCTCTTTTGTTTCGGCGCTCACGCTCGACTCCTGGGATCTTTCTATATTCCTGAATGCATTGAAAACTCAGGGAGATGCAAAAATTCTGTCTAATCCCAAAATCAGTGTGATGAACGGTCAGCCGTCATTGCTCACGGTTGGTCGTAACGTTACATACATCGATTCGGTTGAAGTTGACCTGGATACTTCAGGTGTGGTTCCGGTTCGCACCTATACTGTTGAAACGGCACGTATTCTCTCCGGTGTCGGGCTGGCACTTACGGCAACTATACTCAATGACCGCGAAGTGGTCATGAATCTGGTTCCCGTTACTTCCGAGTTGCTTGAACCAATTGAGTATCGTGAGTTTGGCGATGGCGGGGAGGTTGGATTACCGATTGTTAATGTTCGAGAGATGAGTACCACGGTCAGGGTCAAGGATGGGGAACTCCTGGTAATCGGTGGTCTCATCAGTGAAGTTGAGGATAACGAAGGAAACTTCGCTCCAATCCTGGGTTCTATTCCGGTTGTAAAATACCTGTTCGGATATGAAGAGAAGACCAAGGAGAAGAAGGAGCTTATCATACTGCTTAAGCCTCGGATAATATAAGTTAAACTGAACAAAGATAAGATTTTTTCATCACATCATTTGGCAGGGAGATTATTATGGACAAGCTGAAATATCTGATCATCGGATTTTTAGCGCTGATCATGGCCGGCTGTGGCCAGAATGTAGACGTTTCTTTGAAAGTTCCGGAGACATCGGGGCCTAATGCTCCTGGTTCCGGTAAAAGTGTCGTGATTCTGCCGTTTGCGGATTACACCTATGCTGACAATATCGCTTCGGCACATAGACGTAACCTCCAGGTCACCGAATCATTAACTGATCGCCTGGTGGCCAACGGTTTTGGGTTACCCATTCAGGAAGATGTCTTTCAATTCCTGATCGAGCAAAATATCATCAGCCTGGTAGCCTATGAGGAGAACCACTCAACCTCTATTAAGAATGAGCTGAACTCAGAGTGGTCTGATCGGATGAAATCTGAACTGCGTCGCTATATTGTCGAGCAGCAGGTAGAGGCTGACAACCGTGTTGCTGCAAGCCCCGGTACCCATGGTCTCACCACCAAGACGGTTCGCAAAATTGGTCGCCAGTTCAAGGCGGACTATATTGTACGTGGACGTTTTCTCGAATATAAGACCAGAAAAGACCCAAGCTGGGCACCGTGGAAACGAGGTATCCTGCCGTTTGTCGTCGGTGGTACTTCACGCGTTGCCTATGGTTTTGCCGGTACCGATCAGTATGATGAATGGAATTCCATGACTGCCGGTGCAGCATGGGGTGCGGTACTGGGTTATCGCGGGAACTGGCCTTTCGATCCCGACAAGGGGCAATCCCTGTTTGGGGCAACCAGTGCAAATTCCAACGCTATCATCTGGGGACTTGCCGGAAGTTTGCTAGGCAGCCAGTCTTATAACAGCGGCAGGACCGATCAGGTTGTCGTGCAGATGCGAATCTGGGTACAGGAAGCTGCCACCGGTAACCTCGTATGGACCAATAGAATTCGCGTCCAGGTAGCACCAGAATCATTCTTTGCCGACAATCAATACGATCTGCTGTTCAACACTGCCATCGACAAGGCAGTGACCACGCTGGTTGATAATTTTGTAACCTACGGTCTATAGTTACTGCCTATTTGACTGCCAAATGAAAAAGGCCGTTCACTGCAAAAGTGAACGGCCTTTTCTTTTTTACCACTAGCCAAAACGTTAGTTAGACTGTTGTGCCTTCTCCTTCTGGGCATTCTGAAAAAGAGCCTGAAAGTTAATGGGCTCCATCTGAAATGGCATAAATCCTCCATCGGTGGAAACACTGCTGACCACCTGCCGGGTGAATGGAAAGAGCAGGGTTGGACAGTCGACACCCAACACCATCGGCATATGTTCATCTGGGATATTTTTTAGCAGAAAAATGGCGGCATGCTCGATTTCCAGAATAAACAGGACTTTAGGTTCGTCTTCTTTGGTCTGAACCTTTGCTGATACCTCAAGCGCCACCTCCCAGTGATCATCATCGAGTTTCTTATTGTTCAGTTGGAGATTTAACTCCACATTCGGTTCCGTTTTCTGCGGTGTGACAAAAACGAGAGGTGCATTGGGATTTTCAAATGAAAAATCCTTAATATACATTTTCTGCATGCGAAATTGCGGTTGGGTCCCACTCTGTGCTTCTTCTTTTGTGTCAGTCATATTTCCCTCACTGATTTTTTCATTGTGTTTATTACTGTTGATGTGCCCGGCATTAAACTTGAATTACTGTCCAATGGCAAGATTTTTAGCTGATTCTCTTCTAACTGCTACCGCTTAAGGATTGGTTTGAGAAACTCCCCCGTATATGATGACTCCACTGCAGAAATCGATTCTGGTGTACCGCTGGCAATAACCTCCCCACCCCGATCTCCACCTTCAGGTCCGATGTCGATAATCCAGTCTGCCGTTTTGATAACATCGAGATTATGCTCAATTACCACGACACTATTCCCCTGGTCAATCAACCGGTTCAGCACATCGAGCAGATGCTTGATGTCAGCCGGGTGGAGGCCGGTGGTAGGTTCATCGAGAATATATAATGTCTTACCGCTACTGCGACCCGAAAGTTCCTTGGCCAGTTTAACCCGTTGAGCCTCCCCACCTGAAAGAGTCACAGAGGATTGGCCCAGTTTGATATATGACAACCCGACATCATTGAGCGTCTGCAGTCGATTCTTAATGATTGGTATGTTTTCAAAAAAATGCAGGGCCTCTGCCACCGTCATCATCAGAACATCATGAATCGTTTTTCCTTTATAGCTGATCTGCAACGTTTCATGATTGTAACGACGTCCTGCGCAGGTCTCACACACCACATAAACATCGGGAAGAAAATGCATGGCGATTTTCAACATGCCTTCACCGTCACAGGCTTCGCATCTCCCTCCTTTTACATTAAAGCTGAAACGGCCAGGTTTATAGCCAAGCGCCCGCGACTCGGGAAGGCGGGCAAACAATTCACGGATTGGGGTAAAAACACCGGCATAGGTCGCAGGATTCGATCGAGGTGTCCTGCCAATGGGGCTCTGGTTTATGTCGATAATTTTATCGATTTGACCCAGACCCTCGATTTTTGATCCACCCTGCTCCAGCTTCTCTTTCTTGGCCGACTTCCCTGCTTTTGCAAGCTTAAACAGGGTCTCCATGACCAGGCTTGACTTCCCCGAGCCAGAGACCCCGGTCACCGCTGTCATCACTCCCAGGGGAAACTTCACTTTGATTTTTTTCAGATTATTGGTGTTTGCTCCGGAGATAGTGAGTGCTTTTTTTGTCCGAGCGCTGGTCTTTCTGCGCTTTGCAGGTATTTCGATGCGCTCGCGATCTGACAGAAATGCACCGGTCAGAGATACTTCACTCTCCAGTAGTCCTTTCACATCACCGCTGTAAACAATCTCGCCGCCATGCACTCCCGCCCCAGGCCCCATATCAAGCACATAATCGGCGGCCAGCACTGTATCAGAGTCGTGTTCTACCACGATCACTGTATTGCCGAGATCCCTTAATTCAGTGAGGGTGTTTATCAATTTCTGGTTATCCCTTTGATGGAGTCCTATACTCGGTTCATCAAGGATGTAGAGTACCCCCGCAAGACGGGAGCCGATTTGTGAGGCGAGTCTTATACGCTGGGCTTCTCCACCGGAAAGAGTACCGGATGTTCTGGCCAGGGTAAGATACCCCAAACCCACATCACTGAGGAACGACAAACGGTCAACAATTTCTTTCAGCACCGGCTCTCCTATGGTTCGCTCCCGTTCATCAAATGGAAGCAGAGGGAGCTCGTTTAACAATCGTTCAATCGACAGACAGGTCAATTCAAAAATGTTGTGGGAACCGATCCGAACCGCCAGCGCTTCAGGGTTGAGGCGAGCCCCGTCGCATACCGGACAGAGCTGCTCTGCCATGAACTTGGCAAGCTCTTCCCGAATCATGGATGACTGCGTTTCATGAAACCGTCGGTCCAGTTGTGGAATAACGCCTTCAAAGCGCCTCACTGCGGTCATGACCCGACGGCCTTTCTTATAAAGAAAATCTATTTCCTCACTTCCCGAGCCATAGAGCAGCACCTTCTGATGCGCTTCAGAAAGCTTATAGAATGGAGTGTTCAGCGAAAATCCGTAATGTTTGGCCACTGCGGCAAGCATCTGACCGGTGTAGGTCGATTCATTTCGCCAACCCCACGGCGCAATCGCCCCTCCGAGCACCGAGAGTCCATGATCAGGTACAATCAATTCCTCATCAAAAAACTGTTTAACCCCCAAACCACCGCATTCCTGGCAAGCCCCTTGCGGATTATTGAAAGAAAAGAGCTGAGTAGAGAGTTGCGGCATGGAAATGCCACACTTATGACACGCCGCAAGTTCGCTGAACAGCTGTTCCTCATCGCTGTCGGGAAAAAATGCGAGTAAAAACCCTTCGGTGATTTTGACAGAGGTTGCAATTGAGTCGGCAAGTCGTCTTCGTACCGAGGGTTTTATAACCAACCGGTCAACAACCACTTCGATGGTATGTTTTTTATTCTTATCCAGCTGTTGAACATCATCAGCATAGAGGACCTGCCCATCAACCCGAACCCGTACAAAACCCTCCTTCTGTATTCGAGCGAAGAGCTGTTCATGGCGGCCTTTTCGTTCCGAAACCATTGGCGCGAGCAGAATCACCTTGGTACCCTCTTCCCGCTGCAAAAGATTATTGACCATATCCTCCACAGATTGTGAGCGAATTTCATCTCCACATTCCGGGCAGTATGGTCGACCACAACGGGCAAAAAGCAGGCGCAGGTGATCGTAGATTTCGGTTACCGTCCCCACCGTGGACCGGGGATTTTTACTGGTTGTCTTCTGCTCAATTGATACCGCTGGCGACAATCCTTCCAGGGAATCCACATCAGGCTTGTCCATTTGCCCTAGAAATTGTCGGGCATAGGTTGACAACGACTCAACATAGCGCCGTTGCCCTTCAGCATAAAGGGTATCAAACGCAAGGGTCGATTTGCCCGAACCTGAGAGGCCGGAAAAAACGACCAGTCTGTTTCGCGGCAGGTCGACATCGATATTTTTCAAATTGTGCATCCGGGCACCCCGGATGCGAAGTGTTTGTGGTTCCATAATGTTAGGAAGACTTGGTGATACCGATAGCGAGCCGTTGATGCTCAATTTTGATGCACCGATCCATGATAAAGAACATACCTGTACGGTGGGCAATTTCTGCCGACTTCTGACTGATAATACCCTGCTGTAACCAGACGGCAGGTGCGTTATAAGCCGCGGCCATTTCAACGATTCCGGGAGTATCTTCAGCCCTACGGAAGACATTGACAATATCTACCTTTTCTCCCACCTCGGAAAGATCTGCATAACACTTCAACGAGAGGATTTCTGACTGACCGGGGTTCACGGGAATAATTCGATATCCCGCCTCGATCAGGTACCGGGCCACTCCGTTACTCGGCCGCTCTGTTCTCGGTGAAAGACCAACAATGGCAATTGTCTTCGCAGTGCTGAGCAAATTCTTGATGTCACTGTCTGAGGGAGATATGAACATAGCTTTGCCTGTTTTGTGAAAACCATTTATGATTGATAACCAGCACAATATAATGTTGATCGGCTGGACAAAAGTCAAGATACCAATTATAAACACCTCAGCACAAAAACAAACATTCAGGTAATTTTTAACATCAGGCGCAATACCGCAACCTAGACACAAGGGTAGGATCGATGAAATTTCAGGATATCATACAGGAGCTGAATCGTTATTGGGCAGAGAAAGGATGTGTTATTCAGCAGCCTTATGACATGGAAGTCGGTGCCGGTACGTTCCATCCCGCGACCCTGCTCAGGGCGCTTGGTCCTGAGCCGTGGAAAGCTGCCTATCCCCAGCCTTCACGACGACCTACCGACGGCAGATATGGTGATAACCCGAATCGACTGCAGCACTATTATCAATACCAGGTAGTTATTAAACCCTCACCAATTGATGTGCAGGAACTCTATCTGGAGAGTCTCAAAGGTTTTGGACTTGACCTGCTCGAGCATGATATCCGCTTTGTTGAAGATGACTGGGAAAGCCCGACCCTTGGCGCCTGGGGGCTTGGCTGGGAAGTGTGGCTTGACGGTATGGAAATTACCCAGTTTACCTATTTTCAGCAGGCGGGATCCATAGATCTTGCCCCGGTAACTGCTGAAATCACCTACGGTCTCGAGCGGATTGCAATGTATCTACAGGGTGTCGACTCGGTTTACGATATCATGTGGAATGATGAGATCACCTATGGTGATATTTTCCACCAGGCCGAAGTTGAATTCTCAACGTTTAACTTCGAAGAGGCCAATGTGGAGAAAATGATCGAGTTTTTCACGGTCTATGAAGAAGAGGCACACAAACTGGTTGAAAAAGGCTTAATTCTTCCTGCGTATGACTATTGCCTGAAATGCTCTCACACGTTTAATCTTCTTGATGCCCGAAAGGCGATCAGTGTGGCTGAAAGGACCAGATATATCGCCCGCATTCGCAATATCGCCCGGAAAGTCGCAGAGCGCTATGTTGCCCAGCGAGAGGAAATGGGACACCCTCTGCTTAAGTAGTCTACCCTGGGTACACTATCATCCGGTATAGCTCATAGTCTGCTGTTCACGAACCGACCAATGAGATTAACGCGATACCGATGCCAAGCAGTGCTGCAAGCACATCCAACGCGGCAAATGTCAACAGCGGCATCGTTCTCTTTTCGGTATAGCAGCGAGCCTGCATGGCGTCAACCAGATCGTCACCCGTTACAAATGCCCGCCTGAAAAGCTGTATCGTGAAACGGACAAATCGATAAAAAGGATATCGCCGATTCTCGATGTTTCGCGCTTTCATCCCATCTGAAATTTCCAGGGCCTGAAACAATATCAGTGGGATAAGTCTGATTAGCAGGCCGATCATGGTCGCCAAAACCTGTTCATTAATAAACGGAATTGGCTTCAACCACCAGACCAGCCCTGCTCTAATATCCTTAGTGCTTGTCGTGTAAACCAACATGACACCCAGAAGAACTACCAGCAGAAGTTGCCAGCAAAACAGGAAAGCCTGCTGGAGTCGCTCTGCATCGGTATAGGGTATATAGTGCGCATCGAGTCCAAACCCGCGAACCAGAAAAAGCACGCAGAGAAACAAGAGGAAAAACTTGAGCTCGCCGATGAGCCTGAACGGCCAAACCGATTTGGGAGAAAAAATGAGGATGCAAATCGTAACGATTGTGAAGTACCATTGATTGGCCAGAAAGCAGACGATACCGAGGAACATTACCAGAAACTGCTTGGTCCGGGGATCAAGCCGATGCAGGATCGAAGTTCCCGGGATATAACCAACAACGCTTACCCCAGCCATGGCTCGATGACACCATTCATCAATACCGAACAAGGCGGTCGCACCCCGTATGATTCGATGGTTGTCACAATCTCTGAGGGTTGGCCATCAGCGGCAATTTTGCCCCCCCTCATCACCACCAGTCGATCAGCATAGCCCAAGACCTTTTCCAGGTCGTGGGTTGTGATAATGATGGCGTGACCGTTTGCATGGAGGCGGCGTATCTGGGTCAAAACGCTGCGGGCAGATCCATAGTCGAGATTTGAAAAAGGCTCATCCATTAGCAATACGGCAGGATCCATTGCCAGGACCCCGGCAATTGCAACCAGCCGCTTCTCACCGCCAGACAGGTTCTGCGGGATCTTATTTTCAAAACCGGTCAAGCCGACTTCCGCCATTGCTTTAGTTACCCGTCTCTTGACTTCCTGGGATGATAGCCTGAGGTTTTCAGGCCCAAACGCAATATCATCGTATACCGTATCACCGATTATCTGGCTGTCCGGATCTTGAAACACCATTCCAACTTTACTTCTTGTTTCCCGTAAATCGTCAACGATAGGGACATCATCGAGTATGACCTGACCACTCTGGGGCAAGAGTAAACCATTAAGATGTTTGAGCAGGGTTGTTTTGCCCGAACCATTTGCTCCGGCAATAACGATAAGTTCCCCCGCTGCCACGGTGATAGAAACCTGATCCAATGCTACCGAACCATCAGCGAAACGGTGACAAAGATTATCTGCCTGAAGGTATCTCACCCGTTACCCGATCGCATTGGAAGTCCTGAAATCTAACGTTATCATCGATCGCAGCATCCGCACAATGGGTATGGCCACCGCGATTTTTAAACAATCACCAAGCAAGAATGGATACATACCCATGGCCAATGCTTTGGTAATGCTCACGTCCAGGACTAATTTCAACCAGGTAACCCCGCATGCGTAAATGATGATGGTGCCAACTACCATCGCCGCCAGATCAAAAACCAGACGTTGCTTGCCGAGTTCACTTATAGTACCAACCACAAATGCAGCGGCAGCAAAACCGATCAGATACCCCCCCGTGGGGCCGAAAAATTTCGCCAAACCTCCTGTATTACCGGCAAATACAGGCAAGCCAAAAGCTCCGGCAATCAGGTAGACACAAACCGAAATAAAGCCCCAGCGCCCTCCGAGCAGGAGTCCCGCCAACAAGACAAAAAGGTTTTGCAAAACGATCGGTACCGGGCCAATCGGCAACGCAATAGAGGCTCCCACAGCCATCAAAGCAGCCATGATTGCCGAGTAAACCATTAATTTTAATTTCCTTGCTGATTCATCCATTATTCTTTCCTTAGATTACTGATGAAAACAATCACCGTGTACCACTGTCTTAACGCAACCATCTTCACACTCCAGCAGCAGGCCGCCATGTTCATCCATGTCAATAGCCCTGCCGGTGAAGGTCTCTCTGATGGTTTTGACCGACACGTCCTTACCGATGGTGCTATTCGCTTCCAGCCAACGTTTTCTGATCTTTTCACCATCGAATGTCTCGAAAACCTTTCGATATCTGTTGATGAAACTGATAACCAGATCCCTTCGTCTGGTATTTTTGCCGAGAATCTGCTTCATCGATATTGCCATGGGTTCAACTTCGACTGGCATATTATTGACATTGAGACCGATGCCGATGCAGAGATGGTTGACCAACTCACCTTCAGATACCATTTGCGAGAGAAAACCACTTATTTTGCGTTCGCCCACCAAAATATCGTTCGGCCATTTAAGAGCTGATGGTATGTCGTAATCCTCACGGAGAGTGTCGTTTAAAGCGACGGCTGCCCCAAGATTTGCCAGGCTGGCCTGCGTTACCGATAGTTCAGGCCGGAGGATGACACTCATGTACAGACCACCAGCATCTGAAGCCCACACTCTTCGCATCCGGCCTCTTCCATGAGTCTGACGCTCTGCAATCACCAGAGTAAAGGAAGGGCAACCATCGCGAGCAAATTTCTCACCAAGGTTCATGGTAGAATCGACTTCATCAAAGAAGTGAACATTGGAGAGTTGATCACCGAAGGCAAACGGTTGCAGGCAATCTTCCTCGGGATCAAGTTGATATCCCAGCGGTGATGAAGTAATAGGGATTCCCTCAGCGATCATACCTTTGACATGCTTCCAGACCGTCACCCGACTCACTCCGAGCCGTTCGCTGATTTTCTCACCAGAGACAACCGCGTTTGATTGACTGAGAAACTGATATATTTTTATTTTATTGTCCATTCTCGTTAACCGCACTTCAAGGCGAAGTTAACGAGAATGGTTCGATATTGCAAGGATATCTTTTGCTCATATCGATATCTGAAAGCAAAATCTCCATGAATCCCGACAACCACCTGAAATAATATCAAATTTTTCCCAGCTTACTCATGGTTCTTACAGGCGACGAGTGATAATGATACTGATGAAGAGTTACTGAAACGAACCGTGGTAACACGTTTTTAAAATATGTGTGATTTTCCCCTTGACCAACAAGCCGGTCTGGTTTACAACCAGTGTTACAAAGTAATTTTTCGTAACACTGAATTTTTCACACAGATTCCAATTATTTTTGATCCCATCTGCTGAGTGGTTTTAGAGTGGGTTCGGAGGATTTTTAAGATGCGCATGATAGCGGTCTGGCTATTTCTCATCAGTTCATTATTTGCCGTACAACCTGTTTGGGGGCACAAAACCAGGGTTTTTGCCTATGGGGATGGTGAGTACATTTCAGGTGAGGCAGCGTTTTCTGGCGGCAAGATGGCCAAAGACATTGAAATACTGGTCATAGATTCAGCTAGCGGCACCGAACTCTCGACCGGTCGTACCGATAATACCGGTCAGTTTTCCATCGCAATTCCCGAAAAGGCAATTGTTGAGAAACTTGATTTGCTCGTCGTGGCCAATGGAGGCGATGGTCACCGCGCAGAATGGTTACTTGAGGCCGAGGCATACCTCCCCGGTGACAGCGCTAGTTCAACACCTAAGCTTACTGAACCGGCTCTGGTTCAGTCGCCCGCTGTGAACATTCCAACCCAAAAGATTGCTGAGCCTGAGTGCTTGACTCAAAAACAATTTGAACAACAACTTGACCAGTCCCTCAAACAGCAGCTCCAGCCGATTAAACATATGCTCACCAAAAGCCAGGAACCGGACATGTCATTCAGAGAAGTCCTGGGAAGTATTGGATATTTAATAGGGGTAGCAGGAATAATTGCCTACCTTAAATCTAGAAAAGGAGAATCAAATGAATAGTAAACCCAAATTGATGCTCATGATAATGAGTTTCCTTATTCTCACCGCAACCTCAGCTTTCGCACATTTCGGGATGGTAATACCATCCAGCCATATCGTTACACAGCAGAATAAATCGATTGATCTTGCTCTTTCATTCTCGCATCCTTTTGAATTGATAGGTATGAATCTGACCAAACCGGTGGCATTCTCCGTCTATGCAAACGACAGCAAAACGGATCTTTTAGGAACACTCAAAAAAGCAACCGTAATGGATCACGACAGCTGGCAAACTGCTTATCATTTCAAACGTCCCGGCGTATACCAGTTCGTCATGGAACCTACGCCCTATTGGGAACCGGCAGAAGATGTGTCGATAATTCACTACACGAAAACAATTGTCCCAGCTTTTGGCGATGACCAGGGATGGGATCAGCCACTTAACCTTCCCACGGAAATCGTGCCCCTTACACGACCGTTTGGTAATTATGCGGGAAACAGTTTCTCCGGCCAGGTTCTGTTAAACGGAGAACCGGTCCCCTATGCCGAGGTTGAAATTGAACTCTATAACCAACAAAACACGTTTAAAGCCCCCAGCGATTACCACATTACTCAGGTGGTAAAAGCAGACAAAAATGGGGTATTCTCATTTACCTGTCCCAAAGCCGGCTGGTGGGGATTCGCCGCATTAAATGAGGCTGATTATACGATTAAAGACCCTGAAGGCAATGACAAGAATGTGGAACTTGGGGCCGTCTTGTGGGTATATTTTGACCCTTATCTTGCCAACTAAACTATTGTCAATCAGATGAGGACGTGGCTTAACGCTGTCAGGCCAGCCTCAATTGATTGCAAGGATTAGCAACTGTTAGAAGTTGTGAACGGTGCTGCACAAAGCTTATGGTTTCAGAAAACTCCGGCAGTCGATGGGGCTTAGAAACCGCACCATAGTTTTAACTTGAGCATCAGCCGGTTGAAATAGGTGAGTGGGAAACGGCTCACCGAAACAGCCCGCGCAGTATCTGGATGTCGCTCCAAGAGCACATCAAGTATATGGGTTACTACCAAACTCTGGGATAGGAAATGGGCACAACCTCCACAATACGTCACCACTTCACTCCCATCTGCCTCTTGTGCGCGCTTTCCTACCCAGAGTTTGGCTAGTTCACGGTCTATGCACGCAACCGAACCACCTTCCCCGCAACAAAAGGTCGACTTGCCGTGATGTCTCATTTCTGTGTGGTCAAAACCCAGCATACGGGTAAGACTTCGAACTGCACGCTGGGTTTCGGTATCGAACCTGGAGGTGCAGGGATCGTGAATACGAATGTTTTTTCTGCGTGAAAGCGTTTGTTGTTCACCCGAGATATCAATGACCTGGTATAAGGACTTCACCGTAACCCCCGTAGCATATTGCTGGAACACCTGATGACAGCTTGGGCAAGCCGTGAGTACGGTCTCGATACCGAGCACGGTGAGACGATTCTCAATTGATCGCCATTTATCTTCAAAATACTCGAGCCTGCCAAGATCATGGGAAGGTTTACCGCAGCAATTCAACATAACTCCCAAATCAGGTATTTGCTTACGCAGCAACCGAATCACATGCATCAGCTGATGTGGCCGGCTGCCTGCAGTCGCACAGCCTGGGAAAAACAGGGTTTTACACCCTTGTGTGACTAACTCGAGCCTGAAGAGGGGTGAAAAACCCAGACGTTCATAATTAAGGATTCCGCGGAATAAGGAATAATCCACCTGCCCTTTTGCCACCGCCCATCCACGCATCAACCAGAGCATCCGGTTGGGATCAATATTTTCCGTGCATACCGCAGTACAAAGTTGACAGAGACTGCAGGAGAAGATGATTTTAACATCCAACGTACCATTCTGGAACTTCTGGGCCAGCTCATTCGGATCTCCATTCCGCCTCAAAAACGCACAATCTCGAACACACCGTTTGCACTGGGTACATTTCGTCGTTATCTCGCCAAGGGATTTTTCGAGTTCAGCGCCCAGGTTTTGAAAGAGTTGCAAATCCATCGATATTACAAAGTGTTATTAGCCAGGAGAGGATCCCGACAAGGTTCTCATCCCGATACAATTGTCAGATCTTCCGTATTATTCCAACAGCGTTTTCCGGAAGCCAGGGCGGATAGTATTAGACTCACCGAAAGGTTTCAACCAGAAACAGAAAAAAGCCGCTCC